>NZ_JCACKM010000036.1:0-52930 GCF_059505385.1 Desmonostoc vinosum | reverse complement strand
AAAACTGGTTTACAGACTGTTGCTACTGTACTTCATAAACCTGCAATCTGCTGTAGATAAAAATTTTGTCAATGCGTAAGTCCTATAAATATTTAATATTTGAAATTGCTTATGCGTCTTCGCCAAGAAATTACGGTTATGTTTTCAACATTCATGCAGTTGGAAAGAGGCAGATTCAGCAAATGGTTGACTGATCCCAAACTGTATAGAAATATCCAAAATCACTTGCAGCGTTCGTCATCAGCACCTAAATCAGAGAACTTTTGGGCGCTATACTGGCACAAACAATGGCGCTCTGGGTTGAATAACCTTGCCAGAATGCATTTATTAGCTTATTTACAAGAACCATGTTACTGGGTTGCTGCAAAATCAGTTGCTAAATTTACTCTCAGCCAATACCTGCTCGCTGATTACTTTCAAATGGCGATCGCAGAAGCCGAAACAATTCTTAAAGATTTCAACCCAGAAAAATCTTCTAGCTTAAAAGCTTACGCCATCATGGCAATGCCCAGTCGGCTGAGAGATATTTTACGTCAACGCAAGGAAGCTGACATTTGCAGCAATTGGGCCTTGTTACGCAAAGTGAGCAAAAAGCTGCTTAATGAAGCTCTTAGTGAAGCTGGATTATCACAAAGCGCAGTTGCTCAATATCGTTTAGCTTGGACTTGTTTCAAGGAACTGTACACCCAAAACCAACTAGGAGGTGCCAGTCAGTTACCAGAACCGAATCGCCAACTTTGGGAAGCTATTGCCAACCTCTACAACCACCAACGCCAAAGCCAAATCACTCAACCGACTGAGCAGCGCAACGCCCAGACAATTGAGGGGTGGTTAACGCAAACAGCTCTCTATGTGCGTGCTTATCTATTTCCATCTGTGAAATCTCTAAATGCTTTCAAGCAAAATGATGACACGACAATAACATTTGATTTGCTAGACCCATCCTCTGACTCACCAATGGCTGATATGATAGCCGAAGAGGATATCCAAAATCGACAAAACCAAATATCTCAGATGTCTGGTGTATTGTTAGAAGCTTTACAGAGCCTAGATGTACAATCCCAAGAAGTACTTAAGCTTTACTACGAACAGGGACTGACTCAGCAGCAGATTATGCAACAGTTGCAGATGAGTCAGCCTACGGTGTCTCGCAAACTGGTTAAAGGTAGAGAATCAATACTTGCAGCACTAATTAAGTGGAGCCAGGATTTGAATATTTCTGTTAATTCCAACCAAATTAAAGATATGAGTCTTGCTTTGGAAGAATGGTTGACAAACCAGCATGGTGGTACAACATAAAACCGTAATTTTCACAAGGTAGTAAAAATGACTTGCGCGTTTGCAGATTCCAGAGAATGGTTGTTAGAAATATCACCAACTATTCAGGCGCAATCCTGGCAGCAAAGCCAGGTTTATGCTCAACCTAGTAGTCGCTGGTGCGCTTACATAAATCAAATTTGTCTCCATGCTTTCTTGGATTGGATCTCAACTGAAGATTTTCCCAGAGCGAGTGTTTGGTACAGTTTCCCTGGTACTCCAGCTTTTTGGGAATTTGTCAATGGCACAGCAATTTTGCTAGAGGGGAGGCGAGTTGTGTTGATCCCCAGTGAAGCAATTGATGATAGCGACTTAGAAGTACCTCAAGAATGGGTAGATATTCCTAGTTGGGCAGCAGACTACTATTTAGCAGTGCAAGTCAAACCGGATGGCGAGTGGGTACGAATTTGGGGTTACACAACCCATAAAGAACTAAAATCTCTGGCTGACTATGACTCAGTGGATAGGACTTATTGTATAGATGCACGGCATTTGACAAAAGACCTCAATGCTTTCTCTTTGAGCTACCAATTTTGCAGAGGAGAAGAGATGAAAGCGGCTATAGCTCCTTTACCACAATTATCCACCGAGCAAGCAGAAAATCTTGTGCAACGGTTAGGCAATGCCTCTTTTCATTTCTCTAGATTGGCAGTACCATTTATAACTTGGGGAGCGCTACTAGAAAATGAGCAGTGGCGGCAGCGCTTGTACCAACAACGGCAGCACCCACAATCATCGCAAGTGCGAGTGAATTTGAGTCGTTGGCTAGAAGGTATACACGATAATGCTTGGGAAGCAGTAGAAACATTTTTGCCCCTCAATTCCAACAGTCTAGCTTTTAATTTCAGGAGTAGCTCTGGGTTAAGTGTTGGTAGTATCAAACGAGCCAAGCTGATTGATTTGGGAATGGAAATAGAGTCTCAAAAAGTGGTGCTATTAGTTGCCTTCATACCAGAAGATAGCCAACAAGTTAGTATTCGCGTGCAACTACATCCTGCCAATGGAGAATATCTACCTATTAATATCAAGTTAGCTCTGCTTTTAGAGTCAGAAGAAATCATTCAGGAAGTGCAAGCAAGAGAACAAGATAACTACATACAATTAAAACGCTTTGATGGAGAAATAGGAGAATATTTTAGCATCCAAATTACTTTTGATAGTTACCAGATAACAGAAAATTTCGTGATTTAGTCATTAGTCATTAGTCATTGGTCATTAAATAAGGACAAACAACAAAAAGCAAATGAGTCAGCTAGTCATCTTCAGCTTGTTAGGAGGAGACTTAAATCAAGGATTTCCTGTTGTCACGGCTCAACTTTGGCACAATAACCAATTATTTAAAATAACAGGGAGTCTGCCAGCAATACCAGAACTTTCCGAACTCTACAGAAGATGGAAGTTACTCTACGAAGCTGTTTATCTACGTTTAGGCAGTAGTCAACGTATAAAAGTGCATTCACAAGATATTACCAATATTTCTGTGAATGATTTCGACGAAGTATGTCATCAGTTACAAACACATATCAATGCTTGGTTAAAATCTGAATCATTCCAAAATATTGAACGACAGTTAAGAACTCTACTCAGTCGAGATGATGAAATTAGAGTTATTTTTGAAACAAATATAGCTTTACTGCATCGGTTACCTTGGCATCTGTGGGATTTTTTTGAGGATTACCCAAAAGCAGAATTAGCTTTGAGCAATCATGAGTATGCATCTCCTCAAGTTGTGCAAAAATCTAACACAGATCAAGTCAAGATTCTAGCAATTCTCGGTAACAGTTTGGGTATTGATATTGATAAAGACCGTTCTTGGTTGCAAGGTTTAACAGATGCTCAAACTACGTTTCTTGTCGAACCTACACGAAAAGAACTTGATGAGCAATTGTGGAATCAGAATTGGGATATTCTATTTTTTGCCGGACATAGCGCTAGTATTGCAGATGGGGAAATAGGGGAAATTTATATCAATCAAACAGAGAGTTTAACAATTTCTCAATTTAAGAATGCACTTAAGACAGCAATTACACGCGGTTTAAAACTGGCAATTTTCAACTCCTGTGATGGCATTGGTTTGGCACGAAATTTGGCTGATTTGAACATTCCCCAAATGATTGTGATGCGGGAAGAGGTATCAGATTTAGTCGCACAGGAGTTTTTGAAAAACTTTCTTGTTGCTTTTGCTCTTAATAAGCCATTTTATCTGGCTGTGCGAGAAGCGCGGGAAAGACTTCAGGGGTTGGAGAATAACTTCCCTTGTGCTAGTTGGTTGCCAGTTATCTGCCAAAATCCCACAACTGTTCCGATAACTTGGCAAGAACTGCACAGTCGTTGTGGTGACACCGAGACTTGCAGCAAAATTTCAACCGCAAAGACCCAAAGCACAGCGAGAAAATTTAAACTTTGGACTATACTGCTGAGTACTGCTATTGTGACTCTTTCAACGATAGGTTTGAGATACTTGGGAGTTTTTGAGAATGCTGAACTGCAAACTTTTGACCAAATGCTACTCCTGCGCCCAAAGGAAGATTTAGACCTAAGATTGCTCGTTGTTGAAGTTACTGAAAAAGATATTCAATCCCGACAAGAGACGACAAAGGGAGTGAAATCTATTTCGGATAGTACGTTAGCTCAATTACTCAACAAATTACAAAAGTATCAACCGCGAGTCATTGGACTGGATATTTATAGAGATTTTGCCGATTCCCCAAATGAATCAAAGCCGATACAACTTGCTACTGAAATGAGCAAAGAAAATGTGGTAGTTGTCTGTAAAGGCAGAGATCGTAAATACGACCCCGAAGGTGTTAAACCACCTCTTGAAGTCCCTGTAGAACGTCAGGGTTTTACTGATGCAATTCAAGACTTAGATGGTACCGTGCGTCGCCAAATTATGATGATGGCACAAGAGCCTTCCTCTGCTTGTACAACGCCTTACTCTCTTTCGTTGCAATTAGCTGCTCGTTATTTATCTTACGAAAATATTCAACCCGATTTGAATGAAGATTATGTACAATTTGGTTCTAAAGTATTTAAACGCTTAAAGCCTGGTCGGAGTGGTGGCTATCAACAAAAAGTTGATTTAGGCGGATTTCAAATACTTGTCAACTACCGTAATGCAGATTACCAAAGAGTTTCTTTGGCAGATGTATTGAGCGATAAAGTTAACTTTGATTCGCTCAAAGATCGGGTAGTTATCATCGGAGTGACAGCTAACACTATCAGCGATACTTGGTCAACTCCCTACTCTGCTGCACAGCAACCATACCAGGAAATACCAGGCATATTTATACAAGCGCAAATGATCAGCCAAATTTTGAGTGCAGTTTTAGACAAACGTCCAATTCTTGGGGTTTTGCCTTTCTGGGGAGATATTCTGTGGATATGGGGATGGTCGAGCGTGTCTGGTCTGATTGTTTGGCGCGTGCGTCATTCGCTACTTAATCAGGGATGCGCCATGTTTGCGATCGCTATCATTTTATATGGAACTTGTGCGATCGCCCTTTGGGCAACTCCTTTTGGGAGCATCATCCTTTTAAAACAAGGGCTATGGTTACCATTTATTCCCTCTGCCTTTGCTGTAGTTGCAAGCGGTGTTGTTGTGTTGTTTGTTCAACGCAGTCAGAAATTTCCTACATCCTCTGAAGTGAGTGTGCAAAATCCGCCAAAATAGGAAAGTTCGAGAGTTATTCGTTTTGGACATCGCACACCCCGCACTTTGCCGCCCTCAAGCAGGTTCACAGGCTGCTTGAGAGCGGACAGCCTCAACCGTTCCATACTCCTCGGTCAGGGTTGTCCGCAGTACGCTTCATCGACAAGGCGCGAGACTTTCTAATCGCCGTGGCTTGTATTAATTTAGACTGTTCAAACAACCTCTAAGATTTCGCCAAATGTAGATTATGACGCAAATAAACAAATATTATGGAATATTGCTTCTTCATTGTGTAGGTAATAGTATTCTACTTAAGTGAAGATTTATTCAAGCCTATGTTAGATTACTTAGCAAATATTAAAGGCAATCTAGGGCGTTATACAGATACGATTTCTAGTACATCTAGTCTAGCGGTAGTATTTGGTAATATATTTGGCTGGTTATGGAATAGGCTTGTCACAGCTTTTTACTGGTTAGGAGATGCAAGTAAAGCTGTAATTGGATTTTTAGGTAATCTATTGGGTTGGTTATGGAATGGGATTATCACAGCTTTTTACTGGTTAGGAGATGCAAGTAAAGCTGTAATTGGATTTTTAGGTAATCTATTGGGTTGGTTATGGAATGGGATTGTCACAGTTTTTTACTGGTTAGGAGATGCAAGCAAAGCCGTAATTGGATTTTTAGGTAATCTATTGGGTTGGTTATGGAATGGGATTGTCACAGTTTTTTACTGGTTAGGAGATGCAAGCAAAGCCGTAATTGGATTTTTAGGTAATCTATTTAATTCGCTTAATTCTCAACCAATAATCCCTGTAACTTGCTTAATTTTAATTTTTATGTGGTTTGTAATCAAAGAATTTTTGAAACATAAAAGAGAGGACAGGGAACAACAAGAACGGATTGCAAAAGAGGAGAGGGAACGACAAGAACGGATTGCAGAAAATGAGAGGGAACTGCAAAAACTGATTGCAGAAAATGAGAGGGAACTGCAAAAACTGATTGCAGAAGAGGAGAGGGAACTGCAAAAACTGATTGCAGAAGAGGAGAGGGAACTGCAAAAACTGATTGCAGAAGAGGAGAGGGAACTGAAAGAACGAATTGCAAAAAAAGATAGAAACCAAGAAACATTCAATGCGATAGGAGAAAAAATAGGGGAAGAAGTCGCTAAAGGATTTCTTGAAAATCTTACTGATATGTTTGATTCGATGTAGCAATCATGAGAGTTAAATTTCATGAGATGCCATAACTAAAGACATAACAATAATAGGAGAGTTTATATGTTGCTAGTGCATAACCTCAACTAAATTGGTAGCAATGACTTTGGTTTATTCACTATCTGGAACTGCTGGGTCTCAAAAATCCGTCATTAATTTTGCTTTGCGGAGTACAAATTGCAGTACAGTTTCTTCGCGGGTAATAATATCAACTCTGCCATCCATACCCAATTGAATTTGACATTTCTTTGTACTGCGACCTAAAGCAAGTTTCTCTGGTTCAATTGTGACTTCGTAAAAAGCACCTACAGCAGTTGCTTTTGGGGTAGAGTTCGTATTAGCATCTGGATCGTTTTTTTGCACACTAACAGCATCAGGGGAAATCGCTTTGACAACGCCATTGAGAGTACCGTAATCAGGATAAGGACAAGCTGTTACTCGCATTTGCACTTTTTGACCGACTTTTATCTTACCTTTTTCCTCAGAACCGACAGCTGCTTTGATAACTAAAGGTGCATGACTAGGAACAATTTGGACAACTTCCTCTCCAGCCCGGAGAGTTTGACCGGGGTTTCTCAAATTTAGCTTGGAAATAATCCCGTCTGCTGTAGCGGTAATAGTAGTTTGCTTCAGGTCAATTTCAGCTTGCTTGAATTCGTTAGTATCGCGCTCTAATTGTTTTTCTGTTTCAATTTTCTGTTTTATAAGTGCTTGAAGTTCTCTTTCTAACGATGCTTTATTCACTTCCCCAGAGGCTTTTTCTTGAGCAATGCGTTCAGTCGCTATTGCTACCTCTGCATTGCTTGGGTTGAGAGCTGCTTGAGCGCGATCGCGTTTAGCAATAGCCCCTAAAACAGCTTGTTTTAGCCGTTTATTTGTTTTTTCTTGGGCTTTATAAGTGGCTTTTTGCGCCTGTACAGCTTGTTGTTGCTGTTTGACAGCCAGCTGTACTTCTTCTAGTTGGTCGCGGGATAATGCCCCTTGTTTAGCAACACTTTCATATCGGCTCTGCTTTGATGTTGCTGCTCCTAAAGCCGCCTCAGTTGCGTGGAGATTAGCTAATGCTGATTGTAACTGTGCTTGCCCTGCATATAATTCTTCTTGGGCCATTTTGACATTAGCTGATGCTTCTTGAAGTTCAGTGATACTGGTAATTTTTTTGTCTTGATGATCGCGATCGCGTCCCTGCAATTCAGCTTTAGCAGAGGCGATAGTCCGATTGGTGCGATCGCTTTCGGCTCGAATTTGACTCTCGATTGCATTAATTTGGAGAACGGTTTGAATTAGTTGTAAACTAGCTTGTTGAATATTAGTTTGTAGCTGGTTTTTTTTGGTTTGCAATCGAGAGTCATCAATAGTAGCAATAGTATCTCCTTTTCGCAGTGTTTGATTTCCTTTGACGTAAATCTGCATTACCTGTCCTTCTATCGCCGCCTGCACAATTGGCAATTCACCCGCAGGACGGACAACTGCTTGCCCTTTGACCGTAACTTTATATTTAGCAACCGCAGCCACAGGAACAGCTAACGCCAAGGCAAACACAATAAATAGTCCGCCAAATGTAGTCCAGCGACTAATTGGCGGGAGAAACTCGTTGTCTTTAACTAAGGGTAAAAAATTTGTTTGAGACTTACTAATCATAAGTTATACAGTTATCCTATTTAGGTCGTGAACATAGATTTAATTCACGCAGAGATGCAGAGGCGCAGAGAAGAGAGTTCAGAGAAATATTTAGTGTTCACAAACAATTTAGGATTGCTGTAAATATCTCTAAAATGTCTAAGAAACATTAACTAATTCCGAAAAAGTAAAGAAGATTTCAATCCATTACCATTATTAGAAGAATAAATCTCATCAAGAAAGCTTAAATGCTCTCCAGAGATATGACGTAATTCTTCTGGAGTTCCTTGAATTTTTAAACGTCCATCTTCAAGCAATACAATCCAATCAGCCCGTTTGATAACTTGAGGACGATGGCTGATCGTAATTGTGGTTTTACCTTGACGGTGATTAAGTAATCTATCCAAAATTTGGGTTTCACTCACTGGATCAAGAGCGCCTGTAGATTCATCTAGAATTAATACAGGCGGGTCAATCACAATTGCTCTAGCTATAGCTAATCTCTGCCTTTGTCCGCCAGAAATATTTGCACCAAATTCGCCTAAAACAGTTTGATATTTATCGGGTAATTTACTAATAAATTCATCTGCACCAGCAATTTGACAAGCTTTAACTATCTCCTCAAAACTAATGTTGGGATAACTGAAGTGAAAATTTTCCACAATCGAACGACTCCAAAAATGAGGTTCTTGGGGAACTAATACGACTTGCTGCCGCAAACATTCTAAAGATAAATCTTGCTGGTTATATATGCCATAACGGATATTACCAGATTGAACGTGATATAAACCAGTAATTAATTTGCCAAGGGAGCTTTTACCACAGCCAGATTGACCGATTAAGGCTATTACTTTACCACCAGGAATAGTTAAAGAAAAATTTTCTAACAGGTCAGTTCTACCAGGATGGTGAAAGTTAATTTGAGAACAACTAATATCTGCATTGCCAGGAATTTCTGCCCAAGGTTTTTTAAAGTCATTTTCATCTTCTGGAGTAGAATCTATCACTTCTGTCAAGCGTTGAACAACAATTTGAGCAGTGATAAATTCATCAATTAGCCCGACTGCTGACTCTAAAAAGTCAAGAAAGCTACCACTCATACCACTGTACGCCAGCAGTTGACCGATGGATAATGTCTGATTAATCACCAAGCTAGAACCTAACCAGAGTATGCTAATACTCGTCAATTTGGAAAGAATACTAGTGGCTGTGCCGCTGTAAAGCTCCAACTTCATCGTAGTCCAGTCTAAGTTAGCAAGGCGACCAAAATTTGTCTGATATTCTTGCCAAGCTTGCGGAGTCGCTTGGGTGGTTTTGAGGACTTGAACCCCGCGAAAGGTTTCGACTAAAAAGCCTTGATTTTCTGTACCTTTAACGATGAGGCTACGGGTTTTCTGGCGCAATGCGGGAAGAAAAAGCAGGTTGACAAAAGTGACGATCGCAAAAGCGGCGACGGAAGCTAGAGTCAGTTGCCAACTGTAGAAAAGCATGAAACCCAAGGAAACCAGAGCCACAAAAAATTGACTGGGTAAACCAAGGACAATTTGTGAAACTAAATTATTGATGGTATGAACATCAGCAATCCGGCTAACGACTTCCCCACTGCGTCGTGCTTCAAAATATGATAGGGGTAAGCGCAACAGTTTTCGGCCGTATTCTAGAATTAGTCCATATTGCAACCGTTGACCAAAATGACCAATCAGATGAGATTGTACTAAACCAATGGCACTTTGAATTAGGTTCATGGCAATCACACCAATTGCCACTGTTGTTAGCAGTTGGGTATCTCCCCGCACTAGCACGTCATCGGTGAGGAGTTGCATCATTAAAGGGGAAGCCAGGGACAACAGCCCGATCACAAAGTTGATAGCGATCGCCTGAGCCAAAAGATTGCGATAAGGCATAACGCGGGCAATAAAGCGCCCAAAACCGCCAATTTTATCTTCTGGTTGTTCATAGAAGCGGCTATCGTCTGGCATCAGCAGCAGCATCACACCATCACTCCAACCCGCGATTAATTCCTGGGAGGTGAGGTATAAAATGCCGAAGGCAGGGTCAGAGATCACATATTTTTTCCCCTTTTTCCCGTATAATACTACCCAGTGGTAGCCTTTCCAGTGAGCGATCGCGGGCATTGGGATTTCATTTAATTTCTCAAGCAGTTCTGGAGTAGCTTGAACTTGACGGGCATGGAATCCTAACGTTTCTGCTCCCCGCCTTAAACCTAATAGTGTAGTTCCTCGCTCTCCCGTACCCACTGCTTCTCGCACGCGATTGAGGGCAAAGGTGCGTCCGTAATGTTTGGCGATCGTGGCTAGGCTTGCTGCACCACAATCTTCTTCACTGTGTTGCAATATACTGTGGTATTTCATTGTTTAAAAAATCGCTCCCAGCCGCAGTGAACAGTACCAGCCGCAGCGAACAAGGAGTGAACAAGTCCGTTTCCTACCTGATAACTGGTAACTGATAACTGATAACTGATATATTTGTGCTATCTTGATATGAATAGAAAAGTAGGAGCGAAAATGACCTCGCCCCTACGAACTGCAAGAGAAGAATATTACTCAGCTAAAAGCTGATGTCAGAGCATTCTTTTCTTTTTGAGGTTTTGAAGGATTCGAGTACACGGTATGAAATAGACCAAAGCTGATTATGCAAGTTTGGCAGACGCGATGTTGTCGTTAAAAGGACCAGTAAAGTTACCTTTTGTACCTGCTCTCAGACGTCTTGATTGACCTGTGAAATTCACACCAGTGTAGACAATCCAATCTCTTTTACCCGTCACCTCGTACCAAGATGATATATTGTTAAATCTGCCTAAACTCCTTTGTCGGCCTCTGAAATCTTCCCGTATTCCTTCACCATCCTTCAAGTTGGAAAAGGTTAAGACACCACCACTAATAGTGGCAGCGGCTTCATGGGAAAGGTCTTGCACAGCTTCGATGCTGTAGAGGTCTTTGATTTGCTTGTTGTTCATATCTACTCCGTGGTTATTGATGTTAGACATTGTTTCTCTCCGAAATTTCAAAGTTTCTCTCCGAAATTTCAAATTTGAACTTGAACTGAAGGCAATCGCTGGTTTGGCTTGACTCTAATTCTTAATTGGTAGCAGTGAGATGGGATTATTCACGGCTAGGAATCAGAGGTTTTTTAGCTTTGCCTTCTGATTCTTAATTGGTAGCAGTAGTTGGGTTTATTCACTGCTACGATTATCAGCAATGGAAATGGTATTATTCATAGCTCTTGAAAGCCTTGGATAATTACCCAGGCACGAGCGAGGCAGACGCGATGTTGTTGTTAAAAGGACCAGTCAAGTTACCTTTTGTACCTGCTTTCAGACGTCTTAGTTGACCTGTGAAATTCACACCAGTGTAGACAATCCAATCTCTTTTACCCGTCACCTCGTACCAAGATGCTCTATTGTTAAAGCTGCTGCCAAAAGTCCTAATACCAAGGCCTGGACGAAAATTTCGCCGCGCTCCTTTACCACCCTTCTTGTCGGAAAATTTTAAGTTACCACCACTAATAGTGGCAGCGGCTTCATGGGAAAGCTCTTGCACAGCTTCGATGCTGTATAGGTCTTTGATTTGCTTGTTGTTCATATCTACTTCGTGGTTATTGATATTAGACATTGTTTTTCCCCTGAGTTTTAGACTGGGGTTTGAACTGAAGGTAAGCTTGTTTTCTTCCTTCTGATTGTTAATTGGTAGCAGTCAGATAAGTTTATTCACTGTTGGGAATCAGAGTTTTTTTAGCTTTACCTTCTGATAACTGTTAACACCGTTGACGTTTATTTGTGCTATCTTGATATGAATGAAAAAGTGAAAAAGTAGGAGCGAAAATGACCTCGCCCCTACAAACTGCAAGAGAAGAATATTACTCAGCTAAAAGCTTATGTCAGAGCATTCTTTTCTCTTTAAGGTTTTGAAGGATTCGAGTACACGGTATGAAATAGACCAGAGCTGATTATCCAGGTTTAACAGATTCAGTTTCTTACAGGTCTGGCAGACTCGATGTCCATGAACAAACGACGCCCAAAGCTACCTCGTGTACGTGATTCCAGACGCCTTGATTGACCTGTGAAATTCTTACCACTGTAGACAATCCAATCTCCATTACCCACTGCGTAGTGAGTTGCTTTATTCTTTACGGGGCGGGGTAAACTGCGTTTTGCATTTCTGAACGTTATCCCAGTCCCATCGTTATCCCCTAAGAATAATTCACTACCACCACTAATAGTGGCAGCGGCTTCATGGGAAAGGTCTTGTACAGCTTCGATGCTGTAAAGGTCTTTAATTTGCTTGTTGTTCATATCGACTCCGTGGTTATTGATGTTAGACATTGTTTTTCTCCTGAGTTTTAAATTGGGGTTTGAACTGAAGGTAAGCTTGTTTTCTTCCTTCTGATTATTAATTGGTAGCAGTGAGATAAGTTTATTCACGGCCTCGAATCAGAGGTTTTTAGCTTTGCCTTGTGATTCTTAATTGGTAGCGGTATTTTCGTTTATTCACGACCTCGAATCAGAAGTTTTTAACTTTGTCTTCTGATAACTGATAATTGTTAACACCGTTTACGTTTATTTGTGCTATCTTGATTGAATGAAAAAGTAGGAGCGAAAATAAACTCGCCCCTACGAACTGCAAGAGAAGAATGTTACTCAGCTAAAAGCTTATGTGAGAGCATTATTTTCTCTTTTAAGTTTTGAAGGATTCGAGTACACGGTATGAAATAGACTAGAGTTGATTATGCAGGTCTGACAGACGCGATGTCGTTGTTAAAAGGACCAGTGAAGTTACCTTTTGTACCTGCTTTCAGACGTCTTGATTTACCTGTGAATTTCTCACCAGTGTAGACAATCCAATCTCTTTTACCCGTCACCTCGTACCAAGATGCTTTATTGTTAAAGTGACCTAAACTGGGTCGTGCCTTTAGGATATTATCTAGCCGCGCTCCTTTACCATCCTTCTTGTCGGAAAAGTCTAAAGCACCACCACTAATAGTGGCAGCGGCTTCATGGGAAAGGTCTTGCACAGCTTCGATGCTGTAGAGGTCTTTGATTTGCTTGTTGTTCATATCTACTCCGTGGTTATTAATGTTAGACATTGTTTTTCCCCTGAGTTTTAGATTGGGATTTGAACTGAAGGTAAGCTTTAAGCAAAGTTCCTAAAACGGATGCACAGAAGTCAAATCTATGATAAGCGTCTGAGAGAACTAATTGAATTGTTTACTCCTCTAGCAAGTGTACGGTATCGTCCTGGTCCCAAAGTTATAAATGGACCTCTAAAGTTTGCATTTTTATAAAACCTCCATCTTTCATTCCCTGTAATAATAATAGATGAGGTTACGTTGTTGAAATTGTTATTAACTAGGTTGCCATCACCGCGAGAAAACGTTATGCCTCTTCCCTGAAAGTTAATACCCTCGTATATGTTTACCCTGCCTCCACTACAAGTACCAGCAACCTCATCGTTAAGTTCTTTCACTGCGCTGAAGCTCAATTCTGTTAAAGTTTTCTTGTTCATATCTACTCCGTAGTTGTTGATGTTAGACATTGTTTCTCTCCGAAATTTCAAAGTTTCTCTCCGAAATTTCAAATTTGAACTTGAACTGAAGGCGATCGCTGGTTTGGCTTAACCTTCTGATTCTTAATTGGTAGCAGTGAGATAATTTTATTCACTGTTAGGAATCAGACGTTTTTTAGCTTGGCCTTCTGATTCTTAATTGGTAGCAGTGAGATAATTTTATTCACGGCTGGGAATCAGAAGTTTTTTAGCTTGGCCTTCTAATTCTTAATTGGTAGCAGTGAGATAATTTTATTCACGGCTGGGAATCAGAAGTTTTTTAGCTTGGCCTTCTAATTCTTAATTGGTAGCAGTGAGATAATTTTATTCACGGCTGGGAATCAGAAGTTTTTTAGCTTGGCCTTCTAATTCTTAATTGGTAGCAGTGAGATAATTTTATTCACGGCTGGGAATCAGAAGTTTTTTAGCTTGGCCTTCTGACCGCACTGGCTTCCCTACCACCATGCAATCCCTATTCCCCTACACCCCTTTGAACTATAAGTGTTGAGCTTTTAATGACGGTTAACTTGAATATTTTTTAACCGAATTCCCACTGCACTATACTTGACAACAATGCCTGCTTTGGATGATGACGATTCGTTTTTTGCAAGTCATACCAGAAGCGAGAAATGTGTTGATATCTAAAGCTTGTGAATAAGTCGAGCACCCTGATACCTATACTTAATTGAAGATTCACTCGCTAAATTTCCTTTTCAATAGGAGAGTGCAATGTCTGGAGTATCTATACGTTTGTATTGGTGGCAAGGTCTAGGAATTGCGATCGCAAGTGCAATAGTCTTATATACAACTAGTTCAGTTGCTCAAATTACGCCAGATGGAACTCTGCCAAATAATTCCAACGTGAAATTAGAGGATAATACCAGGATTATCTCGGGTGGAACGACAAGAGGCGCTAACCTATTCCACAGCTTTAGAGAATTTTCTGTTCCCACTGGTCAGACAGCTTTTTTCAATAATGCACTCGATATTCAAAACATTTTCACACGAGTCACTGGCTCAAGCGTTTCAAACATTGATGGGTCGATTCGTACATTGGGTAAAGCAAACCTGTTTCTGATGAATCCCAATGGGATTATTTTTGGTAAAAATGCCAGGTTGAACATCGGCGGTTCGTTTGTTGTCACAACAGCGAATGCCATAGGGTTTGACAATCTGGGATTTTTCAGCGCCTCAAATCCAGAAGCACCCTCACCGTTGTTAACAGTAAATCCAAATGCCTTATTATTTAATCAAATTGTGGCTGCACCAATTCAAAATAGTTCGACTGCACGAGCAGGATTTACTCCTGGCGGCGAGGATGCATTCGGTCTACGTGTTCGGGATGGTCGAAGTTTGTTGCTAGTAGGCGGCAATGTGAACATGGATGGTGGAAGATTGAATGCTTTTGGTGGACTCGTCGAGTTAGGTGGGTTAGCTAGTGTCGGTACAGTTGGGTTGAATGGGGATGGTAATAATAATCTGAGTTTGAGTTTTCCCAATAGTGTGGAAAGAAGCGATGTTTTCCTTAGCGATCGCGCGCAAGTAAATGTATTGGCTGGCAATGGTGGTAGTATCACAGTTAATGCCCGGAATTTAGAGATGACAGGAAGGAGTCTCCTGCGTGCAGGCATAGACACTAGACTAGGTTCTAATAATAGTAAGGCAGGAAATATTTCGGTTAATGCTACGGTCGCAATAAACCTTAACAATAACAGTGAGATTTTTAATCAAGTGCTATCAGAAGCAAATGGACAGGGAGGCGATGTCAGTATCAATGCTAGAACCTTGCGGCTTGAGAGTGGGGCACGGGTAAATACTGGTACTTTTGGTGCGGGCAACGGGGGAAATTTGAGCGTTGATGCTCAAGATGTGCAACTGATTGGTAGAAGCGCTAATGTTCTGTTTGGCAGTGGCTTGTTTACTTCTGCACGGCCAAACTCAACAGGGAATGCAGGTGATTTGATAGTCAAAACCAATACCTTGCTAGTGCGAGAAGGGGCAAGAGTAAATACTGGCACTTTTGGTCCGGGCAAGGGGGGAGATTTGAGCGTTGATGCTCAAGATGTGCAACTGATTGGTAGAAGCGCTAATGGTCGGTTTGGCAGTGGCTTGTTTACTTCTGCACAGCTAAACTCAACAGGAGATGCGGGTAATTTGATAGTTAAAACTAATACCTTGCTAGTGCAAGATGGGGCAAGAGTAACCGTGCAGAGTTCCGAAACAGGAACCGCAGGCAACATGACATTAAATGCACGCTCTATCCGTTTAACCAACAAAGGCTCACTCAGCGCCAATACAGGCATCCCCAAAGTTGACCGAGATAGAGAACAGGCGACAATTAACATTAACTCACAAGATTTGATCTTGACTGGCAATAGCAACATCACAACCAACGCCAGAGGAGCAAGGGTTATCGGCGGCAACATCAATATTAATACCGATGTCCTGGTTGGCTTTGAAAATAGCGACATCAGCGCTAATTCTGATAACTTTCGGGGCGGGAATGTCAGAATCAATACTAAAGGTATCTTTGGTATTCAGTTCCGGAATGTACCTTCCCGAAACACAAGCGATATCACCGCCACAGGGCGAGGGCGAATTCGCAGGTTGAGTGGTAATGTAGAAATCACTACACCTGATATTGACCCCACTAGCGGCTTAATCGAACTCCCTACCGATCTCGTTGATGTCTCTGGGCAAATTTCCACCACCTGCACTCCCGGAAGTCGGCAATTTCAGAGTTCTTTTGTGTCAACAGGACGTGGTGGACTACCGATGAGTCCCACTGAACCATTACAAGATACAAATACTCTCTCAGCGTGGGTGAGATTAAGACCAAAACCAGCAACAAGAGCTAAAACAACAATTTCGCCACAACCAACAGCAGTCTCAAATAGTACTAAAATTGCTGCGGCAACGATTGTGGAAGCTACTGGTTGGGTAGTTGATCGCAATGGAAATATAAAACTTGTGGTGCAAGCACCTAATGTCACTCCTGTGAGTTCTCGACATCCTGCTTCTTGTCCTGCATCTCGCTAAGGCGTGAAATATGCATCCATTTGCGCTGACCAAGCGACTCGTTAGATTTGCGATAATTAGAGCTTTCTTATATTATTTTTTATCTATCCCGGCAGAACTCCAACAAGCGGCAATCAATAAGTATTATCACAAATTGTAAGGAATTATTAATGTCTGCCAAAGATATCTTTCACGAAGCCGTAAAACAGGCACTGCAAAAAGAGCAGTGGATTATTACGCATGATCCCCTAAAGGTAGAGTTTGGAGATGTAAACTTTCAAATCGATTTGGGTGTTCAAAGAGTAATTGCCGCCCAGAAGCAAGATGATAAAATTGCAGTTGAGATAAAAAGTTTTTTGAGATCGTCTGCAATTACTGAATTTTATTCCGCACTGGGACAATTTCTCAGCTATCGGCTGGCGCTAGAAGAAGTCCACCTTAACCGCACCCTATATGTTGCAGTACCGCTAGACATATACAAAACATTTTTTCAGCTTGAGTTTACCCAGGTGGCAATGCGACGTTATCAAGTACTACTGATTGTATACGATCCCGTTGAAAAGGTAATTGTGCAATGGCAAAAATAGAACAGTATCGGCAATTTGTTCAAAGTCTACTTACAAAATATGCTGACAACACATCTAATAGTGATGTGGAGGTTCAACTAATATTTGATACAAAGCGAGATCATTATCAATGGATGAATGTAGGCTGGCGTCAGCTTGACCGGATTTATCGGTGCATCATCCATTTTGACATTAAAGATGGCAAGATTTGGATTCAACAGAACTTAACTGAAGTAGATCTCGCTGAGGAACTCGTGCTTATGGGGGTTCCAACAGAAGACATTGTTCTAGGTCTTATCGCTCCCTATAAGCGGCAATATACTGGATTCAGTATAGCTTGAATGAAGAGTGCTTATAAAAAAGTAGGCTGAAAACCCCAGTCTCGTTTTTGACTGAGGGTATTTTTTCAGATACCTAAAAATCAACCCTCATAGCCTTTAGTAAATACCGACTTCTTGTCCTGCATCTCGCTAAGGTGTGAAATATGTATCCATTTGCGCTGATCAAGCAACTTATGAGATTTGCAGTAAACCATGTAATCCTATTTACCCTTGCTTTTTCCCTAACTATTATCCCCAGGACATTCGCCAAACAACCCCAGATAAATTCACCCGCCGGAACATACACGCAAACTACCAAACCTTCAACCAAAACACCACAGCAACTTGTCTCTCAAGGAGAAGCACTTTATCAATCTGGACGCTTTGCTGAGGCTATAACTGTTCTGCAACAAGCTATCCGTATCTATCAACAACAAGGCGACAACCTCGCACAAGCCGCAGCATCAACAAACCTCTCTCTAGTGTTTGAGCAACTCGGCTCATGGAAAGAAGCGTCAAAAGCTATTAATAACAGCTTAAATCTACTTGGCTGGGACAATACAAATCAAAAGTTAAATGTCAACAATCCCAAGTCAGAATTGCTAGAAGTTCTAGGACAAACTTTAGAGATTCAAAGTGGACTGCAACTATCACAGGGACAGGCAGATATATCTTTGAAAACATCACAGCAAGCAGAGCAAATCTGGAAGCGCTTAGGTAAACAATACAATATGGGAGTGACGCGCAGCCGTATTAATCAAGCACAAGCTCTACGAGTTTCTGGGTTTTACCGCCGTAGCTTAGACATATTGAATGAAGTTTCTCAACAGTTACAAAGCCAACCTGATTCACTGGAAAAAGTCACTGCTTTGCGCTCTCTTGGTAATGTCCATCGACAATTAGGTAACTTAGAACAATCCTGGAAAAATTTAAAACATAGTTTAGAAATTGCCCAACGTCTGCAACTACCTTTAGAGATTAGCCTCACAGAATTTTCTCTTGGTAATACTGTTAGAGATTTAGGTAATATAAAAGACGCGATCGCTCATTATGAAAATGCGGCTTTAATTGCGCCAAACCCGCTCACCAAAGTTCAAGCTCAAATCAATCAACTCAGCTTGCTTGTCGAGAATGAACAAGTAACACAAGCAAAAACAATAATACCTACAATCCAATCTCAACTCGCAACCCTGCCTACCACTCAAGCTGGTATCTACGCACGGATCAATTTTGCTCGCACCATAAGTAAAATTGGTAATAAAAAAGATATTGCAGAGATTCTGGCAAACAGCGTTCAACAAGCCAAAACTATAGGCGATCAGCGTACTCAATCCTATGGACTTGGCAGTTTAGCAGAAGTCTACGAGCAAAACAATCAATGGCAAGATGCACAGAAATTAACGCAGCAAGCATTGTTTCTCGCTCAAAAAATCGATGCGTCAGATATAGCTTATCGTTGGGAGTGGCAGTTAGGACGCTTGCTCAAAGCACAAGGAAATATTGAGGGAGCGATCGCTGCCTATGATACCGCAGTTGCAACTCTTCAGTCTCTTCGTACCGATTTAGTTACGGTAAACCAAGAAGTACAATTTAATTTTCGTGATAGCGTAGAACCTATTTATCGCCAGTCAGTAGAACTGCTTTTACAACAGAAAGGACAAGGAAAACCCGATCTAGATAAAGTCCGCCAGCGAGTTGAAGCCTTGCAACTAGCAGAACTAGACAATTTTTTCCGAGAAGCTTGCTTAAGTAACCAATTTGTGGTATTGGATAAAGTGGTAGACCGCGATCGCCCTAATACTGCCATTTTTTACCCGATTATTCTAGATAACCAATTAGAAATAATCCTCAAACTTCCCAATCAACCTTTGTTACATAAAACTTCTGTGGTGAACCATCAGCAAGTAGAGCAGGCGATCGCCCAAATGCGAGAGACGATAGTCCAACCCGATGCGAATAATAAATTTCAAGTTGTTTCCCAGCAGCTTTATGATTGGTTAATTAAACCAGTTGCAGGTGAACTCAAAAATAGTAAAGTTAATACTCTAGTCTTTATCCCAGACGGGTCACTACGCAATATTCCGATGTCTGCGTTGTCTGATGGCAAAGAGTATTTAGTCCAGAAGTACGCTATAGCCATTAGTCCGGGATTGCAACTATTTACCCCCAAACCTCTAGCACAGAAAAGATTAAACGCTCTGGCTGGAGGACTCTCGCAACCACCCAGCAACGAAAAGTTTGCACCGCTTCCCAATGTCAAAGTCGAACTGAAATTGATTCAGCGATCGGGTATATCGACAACGATATTACTGGATGAAAATTTCAAAAGTACAACTTTAGGAAAAACGATTAATGCCCAACCTTTTAAAATTGTTCACCTGGCAACTCACGGACAATTTAGCTCTAAAGCAAAAGACACTTTTATCTTAGCAGCCGATAAACGCATCTACGTAAATGAATTAGATAGCTTGCTCAAAAGTGTAGAGCAAAAACGAACAGAGCCAGTAGAATTACTTGTTCTGAGTGCTTGCGAAACAGCACAAGGAGATGACCGTGCTGCATTGGGGTTAGCCGGAGTTGCTATTCGAGCCGGGGCGCGGAGTACTCTAGCGTCTCTATGGCAAATTGGGGATGAATCCACTGCTTTGTTTGTGAGTGAATTCTACCATCAGTTAACATTAACAACTAGCAAAACTACAGCAGAAGCTTTACGCGAAGCTCAATTAAAGCTACTGTCTAGTTCGCAATACACTCGTCCTCTTTACTGGGCAACTTACGTGTTAGTTGGTAATTGGTTGTAGAAGAACAGTTGCGACACTGAAGCAGACTAGCTCAGAGTTGGTTTATCAAACGAGTTTCACAATGGAACGCACACACCATGAATTTGAAGTTATTTTGAGTTTTTTTGTTAATGGATCTTGCTAAAATCATAAGCAAGATTTTCTATCTTGCGAGGATCTATGCGGTCAATTGAGCAGATAACAGAAGAACTCCTAAGCTGTTCCATATATAACTTGCATAATTAGGGCGGGCAAGATGCCCACCCCACAAGAGTTTTATTTAATTTGATTATGTAATTTAGATGTTTTTTAGCTTAGCTCTCCCTAGTGTGTCTAGGGCGCTTCTAGCAGAGAAGTTAGTTGAAAGTCTTGAGTTTGATACCGATCCGACTATTCAAGCAGCTTGGGTTACTGAAGCCAAAAAACGACGAGTTCAGATTCGCAACGGTTCTGTACAGCCGATCCCAGGAGAAGAAGCATTGAGCCAGGTGAGACGGTTACTAAATCAATGAAGTATGCCTTTCACCCTGAAGCCCTCACAGAATATGCTGAGTCCGTTCAATACTACATGGAACAGCGGGTTGAGGTAGCACAGGCGTTTATTGATGCTGTCGAGGATGCAATTTACCGAATTAGAGAATCCCCTACACGCTACCTGGCGAGTAGAGTTATGCAATTTAAAAGCGCATCAGCTTATTATTTCACTAGAGGAGCCGTAGCAACATTATCCAAATTGACAGACCTCAATAAACTTTGCCAATCTTCAGCAACAGATGCATCATGAGGATTATTCTGGCGCATTTGTGCCAGCATAGTCAGAGAATCAAACCAAATACCTTCTTGTGCATAGATTGCAACCTTTTGTTGCGGATTAACTGCTGTTTCCAACTGCTGCATCATCCGAGAATCTAAATTAACTCTTTGAATGTCTCCTTCTACATAAATAGGAACACTCGCTGTTTGTTGTTGATTGCAAGGGACTTTTAAATACCAGTGATATGTTTTCCCGACTTGCAAGGATGTATTGGATGGGAGAGAAACACTTATGATACCAGGCTTTGGAGGTAGTGCGATCGCATTTCTATAAATATCGTTTTCTGCACTATCTTGTAAGACAAATTCAGCACTAGTTGTTAATTCCTGAGTGTAAGGAACGTAAAACCAAAAGGTTGGTCGTTGTGAGGTGGTTAGTCCCCCTACAATCGCTGAAATTGGTTTGTCTGTTTTACTAAGCTTTTGTTCCTCTCGCAACGGTACTAAAGCAGTGAGTGCAGTTGTCACCGCAGGACAATTATCTCGGCTACCCATTCCAGTTCTACGCCCAGAGATCGGACTTAACCGAGCAGGTGTTTTTGGCAAAACAAAAACTGGTCGAGAGTTACGCCCTTGAGGTGAAGTCTTACCTTTGGTTGGTTGTACAGGCTGCTTAGTTGCTGGTTGTTTAGTTTGGGCTGTTACCTTTGCTGGATAATAGGTAACGCCGCTCAAAACAAGAGCGATTGTTAGCATCCATTTCATATTTCTAGATGCTACCAATACAAAAGTATAGATACCCCTAGACATTTCACCCTCCTATTAAAAAGGAGATTTGGAATCTCCTATTAAGTATATAAGTATAGCTATCAGCACAATCGACTTATGTTATGCAAAAGCTTTGGATCTGACGGGGTGACAAGGAGTTTGGAAGGACTGGTAAGTAGAACAAGGTGAAAAAACCAAACTGTGTGTAGAACACGGCGTTTTTTGAGTGCAAGATGGTAGCCTAAGTTTTGAGTAAGTGTGGTCTTGGCAACCCCACCACTTTGGTTAAATAGCGCAATGATGCGGGTTTTGCTCACAAGTAATAAATTGTGGTCGTAAATATTGATTGTCCCTAATACGGCAGATTGTAGCGTTGGGTAAGGGATAATACAACTAGGTTGATGGGTGTTTTGGTTTAAGTTGAAATCACAAGTAGGGTGTATGTTTTACACCCTAATTGTGTTGAAAAATCCACCTGGGAGGTACTGCCCCTCCTATGTCTGTGTTATCAGCACAGCGCCTCAATGAGTCGGCTTCAGGTGGAAAGCGGAAGATGGAGGAATCGAACCCCTACAGTTACCTGTACCCTGGTTTTCAAAACCAGTTGCCGACCATTCAGCGGCATCTTCCATTCAAGGGTATCTGACGGGGCTTGAACCCGCTATCGACTGGTTCCACAAACCAGCGCCGCGACCACTTTGGCTTCAGACACCACAGTGGAATCAATGGGAATTGAACCCATGACCTCCTGCTTGCAAGGCAGGCGCTCTAGCCAACTGAGCTATGACCCCATATTTAGTGGATACTGGTCGGAATCGAACCGATATCCTTCTAACAGCCAGTTAGATGCTTTACCAATTAAGCTACAGACCCATAGGCGGGAGTGGTAGGACTCGAACCTACAACTTTCGAGGTAGAAGCTCGAAGCTCTATTCCATTGAGCTACACTCCCAATCATTGGTAGTCCTGGCAGGATTTGAACCCGCAACTTATTGCTTGTAAGGCAATTGCTCTACCGTTGAACTACAGGACTACGCAAGCGAGTGATGGGACTCGAACCCATGCGCTGAGACTGGCAGACTCAGATGCTAGCCATTACATCACACCCGCATTTAAGAACGTTAAGGGTTCAGAGCGATCAACGAGATTTGAACTCGTGTCTCCTGGTTGGAAGTCAGGGGTGTTTACCGCTACACCATGATCGCGTTAGTTAAGCTGGTAACAGGAATTGAACCTGCAACCTACTGATTACAAGTCAGTTGCTCTGCCATGTTGAGCTACACCAGCACTAATTTTGGTGACGGGGGCAGGAGTTGAACCTGCCGATGTTCAGGTTATGAGCCTGACGAGCCACCATTGCTCCATCCCCGCATATTCACCAAATACCCCTGACTGGATTTGAACCAGCAACTTCCAAATTTTAAGTTTGGCACCTCTTCCACTTGGGTTACAGGGGTAAGTTTTGGTGGGTCGCCCAGGGGTTGAACCTGGATAAGTCTGCTTAAAAGGCAGCTGCATATCCGCTCTGCCAACGACCCAAGTTAATACCCTTGGTGGGATTTGAACCCACAAAATCTGGTTTCTAAGACCAGCACGTTTGCCAGTTTCGTCACAAGGGCAAATGGTCGGGATGGTAGGATTTGAACCTACGACTCCTTGTCCCCAAAACAAGGCTTCTAGACCACTGAATTACATCCCGATATTGGTACTCAAACGCGGGAGTTGAACCCGTACACAGACTGTTTTTGAGACAGCCGCCTCTTCCAATTGGGCTACAGGAGTATGTATAGGCTCTTAAGGAAGGAATCGAACCCTCAAACTTCGCATTCAAAGTGCGACGGCTTTGCCTGTTTGCCTACTTCCCAATAAATGGCTGCCCCAGTAGGATTTGAACCTACAACAAAGCGGTTAACAGCCGCTTGCTCTGCCATTGAGCTATAGGGCAATGTGCCAGTCCCCCAGATCCGGATTGAACGGATGACCTTCTGTTTTTCTTTCCAGACGCTACTACTAACTGAGCTACCAGGGGATAAGGCGAGAACGGAAGGACTTGAACCCTCACTCTTCAGTTTCGTAGACTGACGTGTTATCCAGTTACACCACGTTCTCATAAGGCGGAGAGCAGTGGACTCGAACCACAGATGCAATCCCATCTGTTTAGCAAACAGCGCCGATCGCCTGATCGATTTACTCTCCATTGTTGGTAGGTCGAGCAGGAATCGCACCTGCAACGCAAGAAGCGGCTGTTTTACAGACAGTTGCCCACGCTGATAGGCGAGCCGACCCATGAATTTGGTAGTGCAGACGGGACTTGAACCCGCTAATTACACGCTTGAAAGACGTGCCGCTCGGCCACTTCGCTTCTGCACCACGAACGCCAAAGACTTGGATTTGAACCCTGACCAAAGGCTTTGGAGACCAGAAGTGCTGCCGTTACACCATCTGTGCATTTGGTAGCAGTGGTGGGAGTGAGAATCACAAGGCTACTAGGCGGGGATGACGAGACTTGAACTCGCGGCTTCCTGTTCGACAGACAGGCACTCTTAACCTACTGAGCTACACCCCCACGTTGAATGGCAATTATTTAGTTTTCATGGTTCTGATGTGTTTGCTCTGTGCCTTTTTGGGAGGCTGTAGTGCTTTACTACATTTATACTACATAATGTATTATAAAGTGTCAAGGGCATACTACAAACTTTTTTCAGAAATGAGAGGGCAAGGTTATCTAATGGTTGTATTGCTATCTCTGATTAGAGTTGCAGTAAATTACTCAGTTTCACTCAGGCGTTGTGCATTCCAAAACTGTTCGGCAAATGCAACTGCTGGGTGAATTGGAGCTTTAGGCTTGCTTTTCAGTACCATTCCAGCTTTGTGAGGTAAGCGTAGACGCAAAGCGGCTTGTCGTCAGACATCGCTCTTAATTGAATTACACTTGGAACACGCTGTTACAACGTTGTCCCAACTGTGTTGCCCACCTTTGGAGCGGGGGATTACATGGTCAAGGGTTAAACGCTTGGTGCTGCCGCAGTATTGGCAGGTGTGGTTGTCTCGTTTGAGTACTTCTGTAGTATGGGTTTGTCTACATAGTTCTCTTGGATTAGCGATCGCACATAATCGCTTACTTTCTATGCCTGAGCTACTGCAATATCAGCTTAAAGAAAATTCCTTTGTAAAATCACTGGATTAGGATGTTCACAAAGTATTCCAGGTAATCGTCCCCGACCAAGAGGAGCTTATTTTACTTATCAAAACGCTACGCACTATCTTATTTACAAACGTAGCGGGCCTTTAGTTCCTTACACATACTGTTCATTTGTTTTCCCTGCTCAATATCAAATGTATCGAATAGCTTACCCCAGTGAGAGTATAAACGCACCACAGGATATTCAGGAATTGCAGTTTTTAGGAGCTTGCTCAGAACCCTCTGGTATTTCGCTTGGGGCAATGCAACACACTATTCTAAGGGAGATGCTTCTTATTGTACCTTTCCTAATCCAGAAACATATTCAGCCAATGACAATCCTAGTGTTACATTTACATTGACTAGAGATTAGTTATTACCTTGTGCCAATAGCAAATATTATTATAGATCATTCCTAACGGGTGACAAGTTTGGATTAAAACCTTTAGCAAATTAGCTATTGTCATGAGCATTCTGGAGTTTAGACTAGTTCCCGGTGCGAAACTGCCGAAAAAATCAGATATAAAACTTTGTTTCTGTCTGTAGTCACGACTTTTGGCGATGAACCAAAATTTTCTAGATGTTGGGCAAGACTTGGGATTAATTGTTGAGTATCGTGAGGATTACCCTTTAAAATTCGATAATTGCTTACAATTCCACCGTCAACTTCATCTAACCAAACTTTATGTCCAAACTCCACATCTACATTGATTTTACCTCGACATATTATATCTGTATGAGATTCAAATTTAAAAATCAAATCATCCATCTCTCCTATTAATTGAATTAAAATACTAAATTCTTTATCAAATTCAGATTTTTTACGTAACATCGGATATCGATTCAGCCTGCAAAGAAAGTACTACTTAAAAACATACTTAAGAACGATTAACTATTAAAATTTACTCAAAAATAATTGACAAAAATTTATCTTTTCTTGAGATTTATTCATCTTTTTTATCCTCAGAGACTCGAAGAAGAGAAAATCGCGATCGCTAATTTATTTTATAAGAGCGAACGCCGACAAGACCCCAGGGCGATCGCATCCTTGATTGCTCTGAAGAGATATTTAGTTCAAAAGTACTATAAATTAAGAGGTCAAGGTTTTGTTGTATCTTGCGGGTAATCCTCTTCCCATTTCAGGGTTAGTTTCTACCCAACGAATCGCACTCCTGGGCGAAAACCATAGCTGCGAGACTCAAATCGCGCCTCCCAACTTGGTTCTAGGGCATTTTTGACCACCGCTTGTAGCACCCGGTCTTTAATGACTGGGATGCCTAACGGTCTTTTGTTGCCGTTGGCTTTGGGAATATACACCCGTTTGACAGGTTTTACTTGCCAGGGGGTAGCTTCTTTTTGTTCATATCCCAGGCATTACCCTGAGCGTTTGCTTTCTCCAGCATCCTTTACCCGCTGAGTATTCGGTTTTCCTTGCGTATTCACACAGAAATTTAGCTCTTTGTCTAACTAATTTTTTGGTGATATCATTAACCGTCATGATTCAGAAATAATTTTGGCATTGAGCAAGGTAAAAATTCTATCAAGTTCCAATATGCCTGCTAATTCAGCATCTTCTTCTGTTGTTAGCAATCCTGCCTTGTTTTTAAGAGACAATTCTTCCAGTCTAGACTGTAATTCTTCAGTAAATTTAAACAAATATATGTTTCTAACTTGACTGAGTTTGATTCCAGATTCTACCCAGAATGAGGGTTGAACCATCATTTGAGTAATCATAAGCTGTGTGTCCCGTTTGAGTGAGCGGACTGGTCGGTAGAATCGTCAAAGATGTTGTGCAGCGCATTATAGAGCGAACGCAAGTACCCAATACCTACCAACTGGGGGAAGTATGCCAAATCATAGCCAAGGATAACCCGGAACTTAGAGGTAAAGGCGGATGTTGGGCGATTGTCAGCCAAGTAAACGAGTTCAGCTGTACAGTGAGAACCTGGAATGGAGAGTATACTGTTGGCTTGCAGCACCTGAAGTCATGTGAATACCTACCTGCCGAGTGTGAGCAGATGCAGATGATCTGCGATCGCCTCAGTCAGGTGTATTCCAGTTCGCTTATGGTTGGCAAAACAACTGTTGGCGCAGCAGATAACGGGGAAAAGCGAATGTGCGCTCTGCTGTTGTAGAAGTGGAAGCGCCTGTGTTTTCACAAGAGAATGCTGCTTCGAGTTAATTAATCGTGATTAAAACGAGTAAAATTTATTTTTATGTGGAGATAAATTTTATGCGTTATCAAATTTTTGTTCGCAGTCAAGATGAGCATCACTTTATTGCGTCGATTGTAGGAATGCCGAATTTAACTGTTGAAGGCACAACGGAAGCTGAAGCAATATTAAATGCCAAATCTGCCCTTGAAGCACAACTGAAGAGAGGGAAATTCGTCTCGATAGAAGTAAATTCAGAAGTAGAAAAAAGTGAAAATTTGCCACAGATGAAGTATGCGGGAATACTTGCAGATGACCCAACTTTTGATGATTTTATGGATAAGTTAGGTTTAATTCGTCAAGAATCTAATGCTTTGACAGATGAGTGATGACAATTTACGTTTTTGTTGGATTTGGTGAAAGCTAAGGTATTTGAGATACCGACAGATACTCGTCGTACAGGTGGTGTGCTAGAAGGTCGAGGCATTGAGTTCGCCGATGGCTCAGTTGAGATCGAACTGGCTGGCAAAATCGAGGAATCCATCGCGCCGCTGCGAGATCGTCAGAAGTTTAAAGAAGCTGGCTTGAAATATGAAGAGCGAGATTTCAGTCAAAAGCTCAAACCACCGTCTCAAAAAGCAGTAAAAGACATCAGCTTAGAAGACTACGATCGCGCTCATCTGTGGGGGCATGGCTTTGGCGATGAAGCTAGAGCAGGCATCATGTATGCCCCCCAAGAATTTAACCGCATCTGGCAAAATCTCAACCTGGAAACGACGATTAGAGATTCGGCAACCAGAATTCGGGCGGCGGGCGGCGAACTGATTGTCAAGGCTAAGGCCCGCAGCTACGCACCAAGGGACTTGCTCAACAAGCCAGCGACTAACAAAAGTCAACTACTCCGCCGCAAGGATCAGGAATTTTTGCTGAAAGAAATCTCATACGAAATCTTTGTCAAAGCACCCAATGGTTCGATCCAGCGAGTCACTCGGCTTGATTTTGAGATTCCTCTTCCTGGCTCTAAAGATCCGATAAAACCACCGGATATTCAAGGCATAGAGCTGTTGGAGAATCTGGGTATGCTGTAAGTTTCGAGACCTGCATGAGTAACAAGAATCTTGCAGGGTTTATTTAGGATGATTACGAAGACACACCCTATTTATTGGCTAATGCACTGAATCTTTGGTTTAATGGGTGGGGCGGGGATATCACTACCCCTTTCCCCCCGACAAACCGGACAAGCAAGTTACCAAGCATCCGGCTTTAGCAAATCCTAACGCTTACCAAAGACTTAATACCTCACTTTCAGACTCTCGCCCTACTAGAGGTATCGATTCTTGACAATTTAGCACAAATACCTCGCCTTCAGACTGTCGCCCTACTGAGTGTAGTTGTTGGTGACAGTAGTAATGCATCAATTCTAAATTAGCGTAACTATCCAAGCCACCCTTAGAACGAGGAATTTTATGGTGTTTTTGTCATGCAAAGCAATATTTGCAAGCAAAGGAGAAATAATTCCCCCTTGAGGTACACCAGTTTCTATTAGTAGTTTTTGAAGGTTGCGAACCCTCTTGGTGTCACCGTCTTTGGTAGCATTGAAAATTCTTTGTCTAAGTCTCCTGACTACTCGGTTGGCGCTTTTCCAGTTGACGCTATTCCAGTCGGTAGTCCTTTCGGTTACGTTCACAATTTTTGATTGCATCATAACTTTTCCCGAAAAAGTTCGGTTCCTTGTTGCATCGAAGTCAAGGGATTCACTCATTGCACGTCGGCATCCTTTCGGGTTAGTCATTTTGACCTATCTGCCCAGTTATGATTTCCTGTTTACCGTTGGGTATGGCAGCTTTCGCTTCTTGCAGCGTCTTATACCCACCGGGGGATTCAAACTGAATATTTCAATTTCTACTTACAGCATCGTTTCTAGCTGTAAGACTCCGTTGGGGTTCCTTCATCTCACACACAAGAGATACAACCATTCTGGGTTCCTTTTATACACCGGGGGTTATTTGATGTCTTATATTCCGAGGACAGGGCGCAATATCTAACCCCATTTACTGTATCAGCCGTTTTCAGTCATTCCGCTTCCCGATGCCTCTGCAAAGGTTCACTCTCGTTAACCCATGAATGGTTTTACCTTGGCGCTGCGTCCACGTTTCGGCTCGTAGATTTTACGCGTTTCCCTCTAGCTCTGAGACATCGTAGTTACCCACAATGCCCCTTCAGGCAGGTACAGGCTAGGCTGTAAACTTTGTACTCTTTTGCCCATAAGGGTTCATGCAGAAAGTGTGTTGACTATTTTTGTGGAAAAACGGCTGTTCCAGCCGTTTTTCCACAAACAAAAAAGAACACGAATAATTTTCCGCAAAATCGCCTAAAAACCAACAAAGTCAACAGCCTAGGTACAGGCTCAGACATTAGCCTGGAGTAGTTCAAAGTTACTCACTCTTGTGAGCGACTGATAGTCGCACCCATCCCCCTTAGAGGAAGTGGTTAGGTAAAGTCCAGGATGTACTTGACATGCAACGAACCCTTGGTTTCCATCCCCGTTAGGGGAAGTGGTTAGGTAAAGTTTTGAAGAGGTAATTAAGATGTCTAACGATCATGAAAGTTTCCATCCCCGTTAGGGGAAGTGGTTAGTCATTGTCGTTGTCTGCTTTATCATCAGCCGAGTAGCGAAAGTCAGCCAGTTGTCTATGAGTCAACAACAACTAGATTACCTTCCTTAAAGGGAGAAATTTGGTCGTTGGCAACTCACCCATTATTTCAAACTACCCTAGCTCAAAGTCGAACTAGTGGCGAAAATAGATCGAAAACTATAGTTATTGCTGATATTAACCAAGACTTAGGCTTGCAATTCTATCCAGATTTAAAAGCGCAATTGACACATTGGCAGATTCGTGACTGCTTGTTGGTGCCAATCAGTTATCAAGATACTTGGTTAGGAATGTTGGAAATACACCAACCAGAGGTTTATATATGGTCAGAAGATGATCTAATTTTAGTCGAAGCGATCGCCACACAAGCCGGAGTAGCATTGATGCAGGCACAAGCTTACACCAACCTAGAAATTCTCAACCGCCAGCTAGTAAACTTGGAGCGTACCCAGAGTAACTTAATAGCTATAATTATCATAGAATTACCACACCATTTACCCTTAATTCAGGTAGACGGAGAAGGACTAATCGAAGTTTTAACCAAGCTACTTGATAATGCCTGTAAATTTACAGACGAAAGTGGACAAGTTACAATTCAAGCCAGCCTCTTAAATTCTGCTTTGGGGAATTCTCAGAAAACTTCTATGTTAAAAATCACGATCGCGGATACAGGTCGAGGCATTGAACCAAATCAACTAGAAGCTATTTTTGAGCGTTTTTACCAAGAAGAAGAATTTCTACAGCGTACTGTAGGTGGAACTGGACTGGGTTTGGCGATTTGTCGTCGAATTATCGATGGGCTAGGAGGAAAAATTTGGGCTGAGTCTTTGGGTAAAGACCAAGGTAGCAAATTTTACTTCACTATCCCAGTTCTAGTACCTATTGCATGAAGAATAAAAGACGCTTTTGCTAGCTTGCTGAAGCGGACATAGTATAATTACAGAATAAAGTATGGTTACTGAGCGTAGCCGAGTATGGAATTCTGTATTAATACCTCTAAGATTTTAGAAACATTTTATATAACCTGTGAGCAAGATTTTCATAGCTGAAAAAAGTCTTGGTCACAAAACTTACTGATTGTCTCTATTAGTCTTGGGGCAAGGTTTTTCAGCATTACTACACATTTGTAGTTGGCTATGGCCGGCCTCAAAAAGTTGCCTCTCAAAGAATTTATTTTTTTTATGCAAAGACTTCCGTAGAAGTATATTATTACTTAATAGAAAACAACACGTAATGACACTGATTATTAAAAACTAATTAATTGTGGAAGAACTTCTCGAAGCTGTAGAGCAAATTTTACAAGACAAGCCTTTTGGTTCGATTCAGCGGTTTGTGCTAAGTCAGTCGTGGCTAAGCAAGACTTATAGCGAAATGGCCAGGGAATCAGGCTATGCCAGGGACTACATCAAGGAAGTTGGCTCTCAGTTGTGGCAAGATCTTTCAGAAGCTCTAGGAAAGCGAGTTACAAAAAAAAACTTACATTTAATTTTTCAGCAATATAAGGACAACGAAATACGCGAGTCAGTGCCCAAAGAAGCATCCAGTCTAGAAAAAGTATTTCCAGATTTAAGTTTGGTAGGCAAGATGGAATTTCCTAGCGGCCCTGTGCCGCTGGATTCTCCTCTTTACATCAACCGTCCACCACTCGAAGAACTAGTCTGTGACGAGATTATGCAGCCTGGTTGCTTGCTGCGGATCAAAGCACCCAGGAAAATGGGAAAAAGTTCACTGCTCAACCGCATGATTGCTCATGCTAAAGAGCAAGGTTGTCAAATCGTCTATTTGGATTTTCGCGAAGCTGATGAAGACGTTTTTGCTTCGTTGGATAAATTTTTGCGCTGGTTCTGTGTCAATGCCAGCAGACAGTTGAACCTCATGCCCAGTTTAGATGATTTTTGGGATGTAGATATGGGCAGCAAGGTGAGTTGCAAAATATATTTTGAGGGATATTTACTACAGTATGTTGGTGATAGCCCCCTAGTTTTGGCCTTGAACGAAGTCCATCAAGTTTTTGAACATCCCAAAATTGCCCAGGATTTTTTACCAATGCTGCGATTTTGGCATGAACAAGCAAAACAAGATCAGATCTGGCAAAAGCTGCGGTTGGTAGTAGTTCATACCACAGAAATTTATATTCAACTCAAGCTCAATCAATCACCTTTTAATGTTGGGGTAACAGTTACTTTACCACCATTTACTCTTAAGCAAGTACAGAATCTAGCACAGTCTTATGGAGTTGATTGGTCAAAAAACTCCCAAGGGGCACAATGTCTCGCTCCCCTACATGCGATGATTGGCGGACATCCCTATCTTGTTAATCTTGCGCTTTATCATTTATGCCAAGGAAAAATGAATTTAGAAGCTTTATTACAGACAGCTTCTACACCATCTGGAATTTATAGTCAGCATTTGAGAGAACTTTTGACTTTATTACAAAAAGAGCCACAATTGATGTTAGCTATGGAGCAAGTGATTGCAGTTGATGAACAAGTTGAACTAGATGCGATCGCAGCTTACAAACTAGAAAGTATGGGTTTAGTACAACTAGATGGCAATCACGCCTGTGTGAGTTGTGAGTTGTATCGTCTTTATTTTAATCAACAAAAGGGAAAACCAAATCGTACTGGTGGAGGTGCAATTGCTTCTCACTTAATTTAGTATTCATTACCAAAACTTTCAGCCTATTAATTTATGATACTTTCCCTTAATTTCTAAAATATTTTGAGCCAATTAAAAAACTTTCAGCTGAAAACTTCTCACAAATGTATAACTATTATCGATATCAAGTTGGCGGCACGCTAACGAGTGATGCTCCTAGTTATGTCGAACGACTTGCAGATGTGGAACTCTACAAAGCTTTACAGCAAGGTGAATTTTGCTATGTCCTTAGCTGTAGGCAAATGGGCAAATCTTCACTGATGGTTAAAACTAAGCATCGCTTACAAAATGAGGGTTTTAGATGCGCCACCATCGATATGACTAACATTGGTTGTGAAAATATCACTTCGGAACAGTGGTATAAAGGAGTTGCTGGCGACTTGTGGCTAGGCTTTAAACTTTTAGGAAAGGTTAACTTTAAGTCATGGTGGCAAGAACAGAGTGATATCTCCTCAGTGCAAAAACTGAGTCGATTTATTTCAGAAATACTGTTACCTAGCTTTCCTGATGAAAAATTGTTTATTTTTATTGATGAAATTGATAGTATTCTGAGTCTTGACTTCCCCATTGATGACTTTTTTGGACTAATTCGTTTTTGCTACAATCAACGGGCAATATCTCCAGAATATCAACGAATTGCGTTTACAATCTTTGGTGTTGCTGCGCCTTCAGATTTAATTGCGTATAAAAATCACGCTACCCCATTCAACATTGGTAAAGCTATAGAAATAGATGGTTTCACATTTGAAGAAGCTAAACCATTAGCTCAAGGACTAGAAATCAGCGGCAATCAACCCCAAAAAGTTTTACAAGAAATATTAAATTGGACAGATGGCCAACCTTTTTTGACACAAAAATTATGTCGGCTGCTTGTAAGTTTATCTCAAGAAGATCTCGGTAGAAAACTCAAAATTCTTCCGGGAACAGAAGCATTTTGGATAGAAAGTGTAGTGCGATCGCGCATTATTGAAAAGTGGGAATCACAAGATGAACCAGAACATTTACGGACGATTCGTGATCGAATTATAAAAAATGAAGAATCTACAGGAAGATTATTAGGAATCTATCAGCAAATTCTCCAAGGAACCAAATTACCAATTGACGATACTAGAGAACAGATAGATCTGTTGCTATCTGGTTTAGTCATTAAAGAGCAGGGTTTTCTGGAAGTAAAAAATCGCATTTATCGAGAAGTTTTTAACCTCAAATGGGTAAAGAAACAATTAGCCTATCTTCGTCCTTATTACCAAGCTTTTAATGTGTGGATAGCTTCCAAGGAAACAGATGAGTCTCGCTTATTGCGAGGACAAGCATTAATCGATGCTCAAACTTGGGCATATGGTAAAAGCTTGAGTAACTTAGATTACCGATTTCTAGTTGCTAGTGAAGAATTAAATCGAAAAGAAATGCAAAAAGCAATGGAGGCGGAACGCGCTAAAGAAGTTGAAGCAAAACTAGCAGAACAACAAAAAAGGCAGGCACAACAAAGAAGAACTACTAAAATAGTAACGCTATTGCTATTAGGTATGACTATTAAATTAGTAATTTCTGTAGTGTGGGGAGTATCACTCTTACGTAAAATTGATGCTTTAGAATCACAAGTGAAATGTAATCAGATTCATAATAATCACAAGAGCAAAACTGCAAATTATGATGCAGATGGATGCTGAAAAGCGAAATGGTATTAATCTTTCTACAACCAATTCCCTACCAACACAAAAGCTGACCAATAAAAAGGATGCTGAAAATCCGCATTTTGTAAAAAAGACAATTGAGTTTGTCGTAATGCTTCTGCTTTACTGATTCCTGGTTGTTTCAGCTGTTTATAAAATTCAACCATAAATTTAGCTGTAGACTCGTCTTTGACTGCCCATAAAGTTGCTAGGGTACTGCGCGCACCAGAACGAACTGCAACTCCAGCTAAACCTAATATGGCTCGATTATCTCCTTTTGCTGTTTGACAGGCGCTAAGAACCAATAATTCCAGAGGTGTAGATTCTAATTCATTTCTAGTTTTGAGAAATTCACTTAATTCGTTAACATTAATCTTTTCGTTCCAACTGAGGACAAAAGTTTCATCTAACTTGCTGCTAAACTGACCGTGAGTAGCCAAATGTAAAACTGAAAATGGAGTTGATTGAATAGCTTGTTGCAGATTAGTATCAGTAAATTTTTCATTCAAAAGTAGTTTTGAAGAAACTTTCGAGGCAATTTCTGTTACTTCTGACTTGACTGCTGGCAAAGCTTTAAACCCTTGGCGTGCTTCACTCAATGCCGCTGTAATCACTTTCAGATTTTCGCTTTTTAGCGATCGCGCTTGCATTAACTGCATTCCTGGTGAAAGTGCTAAACTATATTTCTCTACCAAATACTGTTTGCCATCATGCAAAGTCGCCATTGGTAGGTTTCGCAAGGAGCCATCTAGCACAAAAGCTAAAGTTTTGACTTTGCTGTTAGCTAACTGCGATTCGCTGGGACGAATTAGCCAATCATACAGTTGTTGAGAAAGATGCAACCGTTCATCATTAGAAAAAACTGGGTTGAGAGATTGTCGCATCTGTTTGATAGTTTTTTCTACTTCAGCTTGGGGTAGAGTCGTTCTATAGCTGGAGAGGGGTTTGCCAGGAATAGATAAAATTACTTCCAAGCGATCGCCTAAAATAATTGGATATATAACAGCTGCTTGTTTGTCGATTTGGTCAATTTGCTCTGGTTTGGCATTCAAACAGGCTTCTCGGAAGAAATTGTCTAATTCGGCTAATTGCAGTGCTTCAATTGTCTCCCGTGCTTGCCTTAAGTTTTGTTGAGTAGGCTGAGATTGTAGCAATAAATCAACTAACTCTCGGTAAATTGGTTCGACACTCTCCTGAAAAGAAAACTGAACATCACGATTAATTGCGACTAATTCACCACGTAGAGACTTGAGAGTTTTGACAGAACCATCATAAGCTGCGATCGCCCCTTGATTGTCGCCTTGTTTTTTGAGAATCCGGCCAACTTGCCAAGCAGCTTGATAAGTAATATCAGCAGCATTAATCTCTTGAGCAATTTGTAATGCTTGTTGGCTGAGTTTCAAAGCGTCAGCTAACTGCTGCTTGTCAAAGTATAATTTTCCTAACTCGTTTAAGGCATAAGCTTGAGCGCGTAAATCGCTCAACATTTCTGCCTGGTGTACAGCACGCACTAAAATTCTGGCTGACTCTTTTGATGATATCGCCTCACTTCCATCCAGCTTTGCCAGCTTGGTAAGATTGCGAGCAAAGTTAACTGTTGCATAAACAGACATCCGGCTGGGAGAAAGGCTCTCTAATTGAGATTTAATTTGTGGTAATAAAACCTTAGCTGGCTTAATTTGTGCAGTTTCTACATAAAGGCTGAGTTGGTTTAACTGTGCTTCTACTCGTAGTTGGGGGTTGGTTGTCTGAACTACAATTTGCTGGTAATAATCTAAAGCAACTGGGGTTTGCTGCAAGTCCCTAGCAGTATTTCCTAAGTTAAAAAGAATATCACTGATGTCTGCGGTGGATTTTAAGCGATGCTCCAAAGGAGCCGCTACGCGAACGCTAATCTTTAAGCTTTGGTTTAAAATCTCCTGAGATTGTTGTAAATCTCCTACCAATTGAAAAGCAACACCTAAACTTTGCAATGCTTTCGCCTTCATCAGAGAATCTGGCTGATTTTGCAACCTTTGATTCACATCAACTAATAACTTCTGTCCTCTGCGATATAATCCTAAAGCTTGCATTGCTTGGGCTTGATTAATTTGGCTACCTATCTTGCCAGTTTCATCGCCAGCTGCTAGATAAGCACGTTCCGCTTCTTGCCATGCTTGTAAAGCACTTTCCGCTTGCCCCATTGAAAGTTTGAGGTTTCCTTGAGTATTAAGAGCTACTGCCAAAATAGCAGCGTTTCCTTTTTGGCGTTTGTTGAGACGTTGGAGAATATTTAGACTGTTAATAATAGAACTTTCTGCCTTTTGCCAATCTCCTAATTTCTGATAAGCTAACGACAAATAACTTAAACTCCAAGCTTGATTGATAGCATCACCTTGACGTTCAAAACTCATAGATGCTGCTTCCCAAAGTTTCACCGCCTCAACAAAGCGCCCTGCTTCAAAAATACTTCTACCTTGGTTAAGTAGAGATTTTGGATCTGAGGAATATTGTAAATTAGCTAGCAGATTTGCTTGTGATATTTTGGCTAACTGTGAATTAGTTTGTGCTGGTGTGGAAATGCCAGTTGTTGCTAAAAAAAATGCTATCCATCCCAAGTAGATGCTGTATTTGGTAGATTTTACAGAATACTGATTCTTTTGCATAATCTTTATATATACCTATAATTTTTGATTAGTAAATGTGTTTGTATTCAGGACTTTCGTCCTCGAATATGAAAGCATTAAAGTGCTGAATAAGAATTTATCAAACTTAATGAAACAAAACATTTTATTTCACTGGGATTTCAACTAAAAATTCTGTACCTTCACCTAATACAGAAAAACATTTCATACTACCATTGTGTTTTTCTTCAATAATTTGCCGACTTATAGATAAACCTAAACCAGTTCCTTTACCTCTTGGTTTTGTAGTGAAGAACTGTTCAAATATATGTTCTTGAATCTCTAGCGGTACACCCATAGCATTATCCTTAAAATTTATCGACACTGATTTTTTATCTTCATTAAATCCGGTTGTAATTGTTATTGTATTAATCATATTATTATTATTGAGCTTTCTATCTAATAAATTTTGACTATTTTCATCCAAAGCGTCGATAGCATTAGCAAGAAGATTCATAAAAACTTGGTTAATTTGTTCAGGGTAGCATTCCACAAGTGGCAAATTACTATAATTTTTAATCACTTCGATTTGCGATCGCTGTTGATTATATTTCAGACGATGTGACAGAATTATTAAAGTACTATCGATACCTTCATGAATATCAAAAAGTATTTTATTAGATATATCTATACGAGAAAAAGTACGTAAACTACTGCTAATATTGCTAATTCTTGCTAATCCTGTATTAATCGAAGAGATTATATGTGGAGTATCTTGAATTAATTGTTCTAACTCGATAAAGTTGGCATTTTCGACAATATCTATATTTGGATTAGGATAGTGTTGATGATAAAGTTGTAAATGATTAATTAAAGCAGACAAATAATTGTTAATAAATTCAAAATTACCTACAATAAAGCTCAGAGGATTATTAATTTCGTGAGCTATACCAGCAACTAATTGACCAAGGCTAGACAATTTTTCGCTCTGTATTAGCTGTAGTTGAGATTGCTTTAATTTATTCAACGCTTGAGAAAGTTCTTTTGTACGTTCTTCTACTCGCTGATCGAGATGCCGATTTTGTGCCTCAAGTTGTTTAGTCAGATAGCGTAGTTTTAACTGTACCTGAATTCTGGCTAAAACCTCTTCTACTTGGAAAGGTTTAGTAATGTAATCTACCCCTCCAATTAAAAGACCTTGAACCTTATCAAATTTATCTGAAAGAGCAGTGAGAAAAATAACTGGTATATCTTGAGTAGCAGAGTTATTCTTGAGCTTTTGACAGGTTTGAAAGCCATCAATTCCCGACATCATCACATCTAATAAAATCAAATCTGGTTGGGCATATTGAGCTTGTTCGATAGCACTTTCACCATCAATCGATACTAAAATTTCACATCCTGAATGCGCGATCGCATTCGATAGTACTTTCAAATTTGTTGGGTTATCATCAACAATTAATATAGTTGTATTCTCAAAAAAATCAATATCTTTCTTCATGTTTTAGATTGTAATAATTTGATTAATTCACGAATTTGTTTAAGTTGAAAACAATCAACCAGTTGTCTGACCTGAGTAGTAAAAACTATAAATTTATCATCCAATTTTTCCAGATTGTTCAATACTATTTGAATTTCTTGAGCATTTCCTCTCATTGCTAAATCCAAGAGTTTATCAAGTTCTGCTGCTGGTGGTGCAATCATCAACTGTAGATTTTTGTCTGAAGATTGTGTATTTCCAACCTCTTTTGTTTTGCTACTATCTTCTTCATAAATCCACTCTAGTTCTAAGTAATTTTGCAGCAACTTGAGTAAATCTTCTATTTGTACGGGTTTTGGTAAAAATTCATTTCCTCCCGCTGCTAAACTTCTTGATTTGTCACTTTCAAATACACTAGCAGAGGAAACTATAATTGGCACTTGGTTGAGTTGAGGTAACTTTCTCAAGTTTTGAATCATTTCAAAGCCGTCCATTAGCCGCATTCCTAAGTCAGTTATAATTAAATCGGGCTGATTTTCTTCTGCTTGGTTTAAACCTTCTTGACCATTACTAGCTTCAAAACAGCTAAATCCAATTGATTCTAGAAAATTCAAGATTATAGAACGGTTTTCCCATTGGTCATCTACAATCAAAATTTTTGGCTTCTTATATTTAATCCCAACAATTTCTTTTTTAGGAAGTACATCAGCCGTTTTTAACCAGTTACTAATAACTTCTAAATCTACATCTAGCCAGAATTGGCTACCAGTTCCTAAAGTGCTTTTAACTTTGATTTCACTGCCCATCAACTCAGCAATTTTGCAGCTAATAGCTAGTCCTAATCCTGTACCTTCTGCTTGCTTATATTTATCGCCTACTTGCTCGAAAGGTAAAAAAATCTTTTCTAATTGTTCAGCAGTCATTCCTACTCCAGTATCTTCTACCTGAAACCTAATTTTATTTAAGACATCTCCAGTTTTTAATACCTCTATTTTGAAAGTAACTCCACCGCTATCAGTAAACTTAATCGCATTACCAAGTAAATTAATTAAAACTTGCCGCAAACGTTTTTCATCAGCATGAATTGCTTGAGGAAGCTGGTGGTCTGGTTGGTAAATAAACGAAATCCCTTTTTGTAGGGCACGAATTCGACACATTTCTGCTACTCCGGTTAAGAAATAAGACAAATCAAAATCTGTCTGATCTAGTTCCAGTTTCCGAGCTTCGATTTTAGATAAGTCTAAAATATCGTTGATCAGAGTCAGCAGATGGGAACCACACTGATGAATAATATTAATACCTTCTAGTTCTGAAGGAGCCATCTTTTGAGAGCGTTCTAAGATTTGCGCGTATCCGAGAATCCCATTGAGGGGTGTTCGCAATTCATGACTCATGTTTGCCAAAAACTCGCTTTTGGCTTGGTTGGCGGCATCAGCAGCTATTTTGGCTACTTCTAACTCTTGGGTGCGATCGCGAACTTTTTGTTCTAAGGTGCGAGAATAATTCAGGAGTTGCTGATTAGCTTTTTCTAGTTGCGATTGTTTATAAAAGTTGGTTGTGACAATTGTAGATAAATAAATCGTCAGTAATGGTGAAACTAAAGGAATCCACCAACCAAATATAAAAGCCGCGTAACTACTCCCAAAAACTGCACCTGTACCACCTAAAATCACCAAAATCGACAATCCCGAAAATGGCCGTTGGCGCTGGGAATTTACTTGCAATCCTTGCCAAGTAACACCACTGCTAATCAAAGACCAACAAAAAATCCACAACCACTCTGCTTGGTCAGACCAAACTCGCAGTAATGGTCTACCATCAACAGCAGCACTTAAAATTTGGCTAATTAAATTGGCATGAACCACCACCCCAGCCATCCGTTTATCTTCAGAGCGCAAGTTGCGACTGTAGCCAACACTAAAAAAGTCATTAATGCTCTTAGCTGTAGTTCCAATCAACACAATGCGATCGCGCACTAGCTCCGAGGATACAGGATTATTCAGTATATCTCGCATTTTTATTGTGTCAAAGTTTTCTTCATAACCAAGGTAGTTTAAGACAATTTGGTATCCTCCGACATCGGCTCCTCGATAACTAAATTCTTTACCTGTCAAAGGTATAAATACAGCTTTCCCTAACTGCAAAGAATTCTCACTCTTATCTAATGCTTTTAAGGAAATATTTTTTGGTTCGAGATACATTAAGCTCAAACGAGCCGCTAATCCTAAAAAAATCTTTCCATTGCCATCGCCAGCCGACAGCAAACCTCGCCTAACTTTACCATCCGTATCCAAAACCAAATCAGCCAGAGCAATTTGATCTAACTCAGATAAAGTCTGAGATGGAGCAACTTTATCTCCCACCAATTTTTTCACACCAATCAAATTAGGGGTAGATTTCATCACTCCTACCAATTCTTGATAACCAGGTTCTACTGGTAAATCTCGATAAATATCCAAACCTATAGCTGCTGGTTTTTGAGCTTTAAGTTTGGCTAGCAACTTGGCTAAAACAACATCAGGAATTGGCCATTTACCAACTTGAGTGATGTCTTTTTCATCAATAGTGACGATGAGAATGCGCTTTTCTGGCGGTTCCGAGGAACGCAGAGCAAAAAATCGCTCCATTGCATTCCATTCCAGTAGTTGAAATAATCCCGTCATTCCCCCAGTAATTACACATATCGCTACACCAGGGGCTGCGATCAATACACAGCGCCAATACCCTAAACGCACCACGCTTACACGCCTAAAAATTGCTTTCAAAGATAACCTCATCAGGCTTTTGCTTAAAATTGGCGATTTTGGAATAAGAGAAAAATAAATAAGAGCAGGAAACTTGGAGGTTTATCCTCATTCCCTAGCTCTTGTTTTGTTTAGGATTACTTGATTAATTGATTAGCGGTTCATTAGCGATCGCATTCAATTCAACAGAGTTTAATAATTCTTGCCAGGAAGTAGCTACAGCTGAATTATTAGGTTGCGATCGCTTCAGTTGAGCAAGAGTGGAAAGCGAATCATACCAAATCCCCATCTTAGCCAACTGAGAAACTAACTCTAGAGTAGGTTGATGATTCAAACTAGAATTAGCTTCAACTCGCCGAATCCATCCACTGATCCAAGGACTATCTGGCTCTAATTCTTCAGTGCAAATCATCACTAAAGACCATTGATAATTCTTACCTGTTTTCAATGCTGCAACTGAATGAGGAATTTTTACTTCCATCACACCAGGTTTTTTTGGCAAAGGTAAGATTGTTTGATAATATTGCTTGTTTTGTTCATCTTGCAGGCTAAACAATGCTGTTTTAGCATTAGTTTGAGGAATGTAAATCAATACTGTTGGACGCTCTGCGATCGTCAAACCGATATTATTTTTAGGAAGCAATGGTGTCACAGAGGCTTTGGTAGTTGCTGTCAGATCAGCGCCGCAAGTAGAAACATCTCGTGAAGCTCCTCCGCTTGAGCTTTTTGGAGCTTGTTCTTTTGGGGGATTGAAAGTCACTTGTGCTAGAGTTGGTGTTACTATAAGTAACATCGAAGATAAATAAATTAACAATGCGCTTCCCAACAAACTAGGCTGGCAAAAATATTTATTTTTTATGTTCATCACTAAATTTATACCTTGTGTTGCAAAAACAATTTGAGATAAATAACTGCCTCTAGCCAATAAATCAAATACCATTATCGTAAGGCTATTTTTTGCAGTGAAGCATCAGTAAAATTACTGTTGACCATTTTAAAAATCAGTAGATTAGTAAAAAAAACAGAACTTTTATTTGATTTTTGAACCAGGCTCAGTACACATTTATACTCTATTTACTGTCAACTAAAAACGTAAGTAAATTCCGATATCAAAGCGAATAACTAAACTATTTTTTATTAAAATTCTCCGAGAATTTACATATTAAAACATTAGAGTTTAACAAAATCTTTAATATATATCTTTTTCAAAATAGTGTTTGATGAATATTTTTCATATCAAATTTAAAAAGATATTGTTTATTTAAAAACTTTTTATTATTAACTACATTCAATAAAAATTTAATTTACATGTGCTTGATAAAACAAGTTAAAAATCTTTGTATATTGGCAATTAAACCATTTATTGAAATATTAGCTGGTTGCTATATGCATTGCAAACTATACAAACTTAATTTTCAGTCTCTTGATACCAATACAACAAATAGAAAGCCATTAAAGTTGAGAGCGCTTCGTTTTCTCAAAAGGCTTACACCCATCACACTAGCTAGTTCAGTTTTTATAGGTAGTAGCTCCTCAGCCCAAGCCCTGCAATTTAATTTTACTTATGCACCGGGGACTAGCTTCGAGCAAATGCTCGGCTATGAGATGGCTGGAAAGTATTGGTCTAATTACCTAACTGATGATGTCACCCTCAATATATTTATTGAGACAACGAATATGTTACCCACTAACGTGATTGGTGGCGCAATACCAGGGGTGACTTCAAAAAAGTTGGAAACCGTTTATGAACAAATACAAGCAGATGCTACCTCAGCTGCCGATCAGACATCTCTGGCAAATGTGTACACCAAAGACAAAGGATATGAGGCTTTAACTTCCACTTATAAAAATGGTTCACGCACGACAAATTCTAGTAAGGGAATGAACAATATCAATCTTACCCGTGCTAATGCCAAAGCTTTAGGGCTGATTAACGGTAATGATACTGGTTATGATGGTTACATCCTCATCAGCGATTTAAGTAATCTAAGTAAGCCTCTTTCATGGAATTATTTCTCTGAAACCAATAACAGTAGCACTATTGCTACAGGCACTTTAGACTTTTTCAGTGTGGCAGTACACGAACTGACTCATACTCTAGGCTTTATTAGCGCTATTGATTCACCTGAATATGGAGATCTATTGAATAAAAAGTCATCAATTAGTGGTGGAGAAGCATCTAAATATGCCTATTTGATGGATCTGTTTCGTTTATCTGGAAATAGCTTCACTAACGGGAACAAACCTGATATGTCTATTGGTGTAGATAGCATGTTATCTATTAATGCTGGTACAAGCAAATTAGGTAATATGTCTTCTGGAAGTACTAAATTTGGAGGAGATGGTAATCAAGGCAGTCATTGGAAAAAAGATGCCACCTATGATGGCATTATGGAGGCTAGCCTCGGTGCAGGGGACAATAGAAATCTAGCTACAAATAACGATTTAACTGTGCTAGATGTACTTGGTTGGGATCTACAGCAGAACAATCAAAGCTTACTCACGATATTCAATAGTGCTAAATCTGGACTAGCAAGTAAGATGGGAGTTACTACTAGTTGGATGGATGCGAATTCTACTTTAGCTGCTTTAAGATTGACACCACAATTCATCGATACCAATGGAAATGGCAAAGACGATCGCGGTGAATCATTAAATAAAATGGTTAATGATAGTGGTGCTTACAACTGGGGTTGGAATAACTACTGGTGGGGTTGGAATGGTCGTTGGCAAGGTTGGAATGGCTATTGGCAATCAAGTGCTAACTTAACAGCAGATGGCTTTTGGCAAAATGCTACCTGGGAAACATTGGATGAGTTTGAAGATGGCGAACACAACCATGACCATGACCATGATCATTTAAGCAGCTATTCTCAATCTGTTCCCGAACCTTCATCTACTCTTGGGCTGTTGGGATTAGTTTTATTCGGCATTCGTTCTATGATCAAAGGTCAGGGTAAAAAATAAGGGCGTGCAGAATAGTGGGATGAAATAAGCAAAAACAGAGATTTTATTCATCCCGCAAATATGCAATGCTAAAATCAGCTTCTGGTTTGCATCTATCATAGTCTGCTAGGGTGAATTGTGCGATCGCCTTAAGATCCGACTGCGAATATAATAAAATTCCTTTATGCGTCGAGACTCGATATTTTATAAACTATTCCAACAATCTCCAACTTTACTATTTGAACTATTGACACGGTAGCTGTCAAAGAGCCAAGATTTGAAATCGATGGGGTATTCTTACCACCAGAAAATGCCAATCCAGGAGTTGTATATTTTTGCGAAGTGCAGTTTCAGAGGGACGAACTGCTTTACGAACGGGTATTTGCAGAATCTTCGTTATATTTCTATCGCAACCGTAAAAGATTTAGCGATTGGCAAGCAGTAATCATTTATCCATCGCGCAGTATTGAACAAAATGATATTCATCCCCACCGAAACCAACTTAATGGCGACCAAGTACATCGAGTATATCTAGACGAATTGGGAGATATTCGCTCTTTATCTGTGTGGATAGGTTTAATGGTGTTAACTACGTTGGATGAAGAAAAAGCACCACAAGAAGCTAAGTATCTACTTGAGCGTTCTTCTGTTGAACAGTCCGAAACTGGAAGTCGCGCCATAATGGAGCTAACAATTACGATTATGGTGTACAAATTTGAACGATTAAGTCGAAAGGAGATAGAAATTATGTTAGGAATAACGCTGAAAGAAACGCAAGTATACCGGGAAATTAAAGAAGAAGGAAGAGAGGAAGGATTGCAACAAGGAGAACAAAGAGGACGGGAGGTGGAAGCGCGATCGCTTATTCTTCGTCAACTAAGTAGACGTGTGGGAGAATTACCTCAAGATGTGCATCAACGCATTGAAACTCTATCTTTGGAACAATTAGAAAATCTGGGCGAAGCGCTGCTTGATTTTACTAGTTTTGCTGATTTGCTCTCTTGGTTAGAAGCACTTGGGGGTTAGGCTGAGAAAGCGATCGCTTCTAAGGTGAATTGTGCGATCGCCCATAATCGCACCTGTATTTCCTAGCCTTGTTATCAGTATTTTTACTTACATAAAATTGAAAAGCTAAGAGTATAAAAGCATTAGTATCCAATTAAGTTAGGGAAAAGGTTGCTATATGGTGATACTCTTCAAATGCGGCAATTTTCTGTATGGGTATAGAAAAAAAATCTTGTTAGGTGTTGCTTTTTCCCTAGCTTTGCAAACACCATTTGCAGCATTAGCTCAAACCCAAATTAACCCAGATGGCACTTTACCTACCAATGTCAATAATCTTGGTGGTGGCGTGTATGAAATTACTGGCGGTGCTAGACCTGATAATGGCGCTAACCTTTTCCACAGTTTGAAAAATTTTTCGATTCAATCAGGTGACATTGGCCGTTTCGTTTACGATGCAGGCATCAACAATATTATCACGCGGGTTACGGGGGGGTCAGCTTCCCAAATTAATGGCACTATTCAAACGCTGCTAAACGGCACAGGCAATACAGGTAATGCCAATCTGTTTATCATTAATCCTAGTGGCATCATCTTCGGTGAAAATGCCAAGTTAGATATTGGTGGCTCATTTATTGGCAGTACGGCAGACAGTATCAAATTTGCTGATGGTAAAGAATTTAGTGCCGCTAACCCGACATCTAATCCTCTGCTTACTGTGAGCGTTCCTCTCGGTTTACAATTTGGTTCTCATCCCAACAGCACAATTCAGGTAAAAGGTTCAGGAAACAATCTCATACTCAATCCCGATTTTTCCCTAGATAGCAGCAACCGTCCGCCAGGATTGAGCTACAACACGCCAAATGGTCAGACTTTAGCTCTGGTTGCAGGCAAGGTGGAACTAGATGGAGGAAATATCACCTTACCTCAAGGAAGAGTTGAATTATGGTCTGTGAATAACGGTCAGGTGGCAATAACCAATCCTCATGGACAGCTACAACTGCAACCCGGACAAGGAATTAGTTACGGTAATATTGAACTTCTTAATGCTGCTTCTGTAGATACTAGCGGCAATAGTGGTGGTTTTATCCAGGTGCAAGGACAAAATGTGACTCTCCAAGATGGTTCGGTGATACTCACAGATACCAGAGGTGATGGTTCTGGAGGCACATTGAATATATCTGCATCTGATTCTTTAACAGTTAATGGCTTTGTGTTAAATCCCAACAACCAGGTATTTAGCGGCATACTAGCTGATGTTGGCTCAGGTGCAAGTGGAGTAGGAGGGAAAATCACCATTGCCACGAAAACCTTGCAAGTGAGCAATGGAGGTCAAATATCCAGTGGCACTTTTGGAGATGGGAATGCTGGAGAATTGACCGTAAAAGCCCAGGATGTGCAACTAAGCGGCATTTCTCCCTTCGGCCCTAGTGGTTTATTTGCTCCTGTTGCTCCTGGTGCAACGGGGAAAGGGGGTAACTTAACAGTTCAAACTAATAAATTGCAAGTTGCTGATGGCGCACAGATATATACCACCACCTATGGCTTTGGAGAAGCTGGTGACTTGAAAATTTTTGCTCAAGATGTGGAGGTTACTGGTGGGACAGAATTTGGCCCCAGTATTATCGCATCTTCAACGGAGAAAATCCCAGGTATCCCAGAACCGATCGCAACTTTTTTGGGTGCTGGTTTTGGCACAGGAGGCAATTTAGTGATTGAAACCGGAAACTTACGAGTTACTAATGGCGCTCAGATTGCTGTTAGTACCTCTGGTACTGGCTCGGCTGGCAATATGAATATCATCGCCAACTCAGTAGAATTGACAGGAAATGATGAATACGGTCGTAGTGGTTTATTTGCAAACGCGATTGTCAGTAATGGTCAGGGTGGCGATGTGAACGTCACAGCTAATCGATTAGTTATTAGTGATGGTGCAACAATTAATGTCAGTAATTTCCTCAGTTCAGATCCAGAAAATCTGCGGGGTTTAGCTGGTCAAGGCGCTGCGGGAAATATTTTGATCAATTCTCCTTTTGTCTTACTCAAGGATGGAGGAACAATTACTGCTAATACTAATGCTGGTGATCGGGGTAATATTACTATCCAATCCCAAAACCTCCAAATGCGTCGTGGTAGTCAAATTAGTACTAATGCCCGTAATAGTTCGGTGGGAGGTAATATTAACCTGACAACGGAGACTTTAGTTGCCCTGGAAAATAGCGATATTACTGCTAATGCTCAAAAGGGCTTTGGTGGTAGGGTGGTTATAAATGCTACAGGTATCTTCGGGACTGAGTTTCGCCCCCAACTGACTTCAGAAAGTGACATTACTGCTTCTTCTGATTTGGGTGCAGAGTTTAATGGGACTGTAGAAATTAATACCCCAGATGTCGATCCATCTCAAGGATTAGTCAGTTTACCAACAGATTTTAGCGATCGCTCACGGCAAATAACCAGCGGTTGTGCAGCAGCGCGACAAAATCGTTTTACGATCAGCAATCGGGGAGGATTACCAGCTAATCCGACTGAAACTCTCACAGGTCAGATAGTCTGGCACGATCTGCGAGATTTGTCAAATCGAGTAAGTAACACAAAAACAACTAGCAGCAACTATCAAACCAGAGGCGATCGCCAACAAATTGTAGAAGCTCAAGGTTTAATTGTGAGTGCAGGAACAATAGAGTTAGTAGTAGCCACACCACAGGTAACACCTAAAACTCCTTGGCAGGCGACAGCGCAATGTTCTTCGTTAAAAGGGATTGGCAATAATGGAAAAATACAAACCGTTTTCTTGCCATGAGTCTTTATCCCCAGCAGAAATTGAAACTAGAGGAATACCCCAGTCCAAACGAGCTGTGAGGTAATCTTCTAATTGCAAGCGTAACCCCAGTCCTACAGATACCAAAGTATTTGTATCTAGCTTTGATTCAGAACCCGATCTGCCAGAGTTGTTCCAACCACTGCCAAACTCCACAAAAGGGGCTAACTGTAAAAGGCTATTGCGTTCTGTAAAACGAGCAATGGGAACTCGCACTTCGGCACCAGCAAAAATCCCGTTGTCTGTTAATAGGGCATCTTGACGATAACCCCGCACGCTATCCAAGCCACCGATGCTAAATTGCTCAAATGGGATCATTGGTCGGTCTGCTAGTTGCAAATCACCTCGTAGTAGCAGTAGAGTATCAGGAGCTAATAAGCGTACCCATTGGGCTTGTCCTCTCCAAGCGAAAAAACGACCATCAGGAGAGTTGTTGTTGATAGTGGCATTCAAAGCGTCAAGTCCTACACTCAACTGAGAACGCAGTGCGAATACTTGTCGGCTGCTGCGAGAAGTCCATTCTTGAAAAAAGCGCAACGATGTGATTCGCGTTCTGCCTTGTGGATCTGCACCCGAACTTAGAAAAGGAAGTTCTCCATCTAAAAAGCTAGCTTTGCTCTCTCGATGGCCAGCAGTTAAACCTAAAGCTAATTCGTAAGTAGGCTTTTGGATTATCGGCTGGCGTAGTGTTAGCTCATAGTAATGAGAGTTGGATTGAATATCGAGAACGCTAAAGGGTCTTTCGATTACATGATTGTTGGAAGTGCCATAGCTTAAGGATAGAGTGCCATTGCGGGGATTAATTGGTAAAGTATAGTTGAAGTCATAGGCATTACTACCATCGGTGTTGGTGTAGATAGCGCTAATGCGATCGCCCCAGCCAAGTAGGTTGGCTTCGTTTATCTGTATTTTTCTGCTAAAACTACCAACGGCAGGCGATCGCCCATTATCTAAAGCTATCTGTGTATTAAAAGTATCTGCTTCTTTTACCTGTACTTCTAGCAAACTCTGTCCTGAACTTGTGCCAGCAGATAGTTCTGCTGAGATGTTGGCAATTAAGGGATTTATTTGTAACAATTGCAATGCTTCTAGCAGGCGATCGCGTTTCAGGGGTTTGTTTGTGGCTATAGCCAGCCGACTCCGCACATAGTTGGGATTAAGTCTACGCGTGCCTGTAACTTTTATCTCCTCTAGCTCTCCCTCAACAATCCTAATTTCTACTATGCCATCTTGACGTTTCTGTGGAGGAAGGTATGCGCCGGAGGTAATGTATTCATTTTGGATGTAAAGATTAGTAATTTCCGAACGAATCTGAAATAAATCTTTGAGAGTAATGGGACGGTTGGTATAAGGAGCTGTGATCCTAGCAAAATCTTCCTGACTAAAGACTGTACTACCAGTAACTGCAAATTTTTTGACGATTATAGTTTGGTCAGTTTCCCCAAATGGAATTTGTGCAGGTAAGGGAAAGGTTTCTGAGGGATGCAGTAACTCATTCAATGGCGGTAAATCTGATGGTGGGGACAACTCCGGTAATGGTTGATTTGAAGGTGGTTTTATTCCACGAGGAGTAGGTTGAACAATAGGGGCTTGATTCAGTATCTGCGTTGTTCTGATTTCTTGTGCTTGCACTAACTTTATCGGTACTGTAATGTTAATTGCTACCAATGCTAAGTAAAAACCATATCTATATTGATGTATATTTTTTGTCATAAGACCGATAACGCTCATTCTTAGTAGTGAAATATGGGCTTTTCAAGAGATATCAGTAGCGAACTGATTGCCGATCTATGTATCTGCAACGCTCTGATAAATCTATTCTTTTTAATATTTCCCTGACTGCTCTGAGTTATAACAAGGATTGTTCCGAAGTATGCAAAATTATGATTACCATTGTGAAAAGGGGTGTTTAACTAAGTTGCTGTTGAAATATTTGGGATTTTCGGAAACTTCTTCGCCAATCCAGGTTGGTAGTTCTATCTTTTGTTCTTCATTACTTAGTTCGACTTCTGCTAAGATTAATCCTTTGTTTACACCTTCAAATTCGTCTATTTCCCAAATTAAATCACCTAGTTCTACTGTATATCTAACTTTTTCTATAAAAGGGCGATCGCATAATGTATTAAGCATCTGTTGAGCATCTTCTAAAGGAATCAAATACTCAAACTCCGAGCGAGAATATTTGATACTCGGCCCTTTAATAGTTAAGTAACCTTGATTTCCTACTATGCGAACACGTACAGTGGCGGCCCCAAGTGTGGCAATATATCCCTGACAATAAAAGCTACCCTTGGCTAGTTTTCGCCAATCATCTCCTTGAACTAGAAATTTCCGCTCTATTTCTTTCGCCATTACAGGTTATATCATGTTCGTCTGAAGACTTATCGTTAGAGCTGACGCGGGGACACGGGGACGCGGGGACACGGGGACACGGGGACGCGGGGACGCGGGGACGCTGGGACGCGGGGACACGGAGAAATTTTAATAATAAGTAATTACGCGAACTTGATATTAACCGTTCTTAAACATCCCCTTAATCCTGTTCTCTCTGATAGATAAATTAACTCAACTGTGCAACAAGTTGATTTTCTAGTAATGTGTCACTCGTCAACAAGTCTTCCACAGTAATTCGTAAAAAACGTTGCTCATCCACTTGAAAAAGAATTTTGATGCGATCGCCTCCAGGATATCCCGGTGGTTTTAATTGAGCAATTGTTCTAGCACCTTCTTGATCGTTAAGAGGTTTAACGCTGGTTTCACTACTGCCGAGACGGCGCGTAATTAAGCGATCGCCATCGAAATAAATTTCGGTACTGCCTGTGTCAGCTCCTAATTCTCCCATAATTAATTCAATGCTGGGCTGATTCTCCATAGAAGCCCCTAAAAATAGTTCCACTGGCTGATTCATCGGATATGCTTGTCCAGATCTAATAATCGGATGCCAACTATGACGCTGGTTACGGCGATCCCAATAACGGATACCATAACTATGGTAGAGAAAGTCTTTGATTTCTACGCCTTGTGCCAGTTGCAATGCACCTTGAGCGATCGCTTCAAAAGGATGTTCACAACGGATTTTCTCTGGTGCAAAATACTGCTTGATCCATGTCTGCACTGCTGGTAATTGCACCGTACCACCAACTAACAAAACGGCGTTAATATTTGCAAGTTCTATACCTTGGCGTTTTGCTTGCTGTAGGAGTGAAGCCATTGACTCATCCAGCAGTTGAAAAAATGAGTGTTCTTTGAGGATATTGTCAAAAGTCTCGCGGTTCAGTTCTAATTCGTAGGTTTCAAATGTTTCGTCATCAAAATAAACTTCACTGGCTTGATTTTGCGTAGATAACTGAATTTTTACCCGTTCTGCTAGTCGTGTCGTCAGCGGACTTACTACTAGTTCTTGGGTTTTAGCAAAGTAATCCGCTAACCAGCTATCAATGTCAGTACCACCTAAATTTTGTCCTGCTTTGGCTAGCACACGAGCAGTTTTTACTTTCTGCTTTGAGTCTTCAGCCAAGGACTTGTTACCCCACTTGAGCAAAAATCCGACAGGCTTAGTAGCGGCTTGTATCCCTTTATCCAACTGCACCAGGGATAAATCTAAAGTACCGCCGCCAAAGTCGATTACTAAAAGAGTTTCTTGATCTGCTAAGCCATATCCTAAAGCTGCTGCTGTAGGTTCATCTAACATTCGTACTTGTTCTACGGGGAGTGCTTGGCATACTTTTCCTAACCAGTGGCGATAAGCTTCAAAGCTATCGACTGGTACGGTTAAGATTAGGGAATCTAAACCGCCTTGTGAGGGTGCTAGTTGCTCTATCACTTGAGTGAGAAACCATTGTCCTATTTGCTCAAAGGTGATAATTTGCCCATCTAGTTCGGGTAAGAAACCTTGGATATCTGCACCAATACCCCGTTTAAAGCTGCGAAAGAATCGGGCTTCGCCTTTGAGATCAAAACCCCGATCGCGTACTTGTTGCCCGATTAAAACTTTACCTTGGGTTGCTTGTTCTACGTAAACTAAGCTAGGAATTAAGGGGGGATTGAGGCTTTGTTGCAGCGATAATCCAGGTATGTTTAAGGTTTCTGCCTGTTGGGTGACGGGATTCCAACGGGCAATTACTGTGTTGCTAGTACCAAAATCGATTGCGATCGCCATAGTTTTATGATTGTCTCACGCAGAGGCGCAGAGGCGCAAAGTGCTATTTTCGGTGAGATTATTGTCTCATAGCCACCAAGTATGCAAATGAGCGATTGTTGTTCTTTTTGGGTTTATAGCCCTGTTGATAACTTTTTTATAAAAGCATCTATCTTGAGAGTGATTTTTCATCTATATAAATAAATATTTATATAATTATTGATTAATTTGTAGCAATTAATACATTTTTTCTATGGTTAAGTTCGGAATTTCAAGCATTACAGTCTACTACTAGCTGCAACTCTCTAGGTGAAATGTCAAGATAGGGAGATGTACCTTTGGGTAGTGCTGTCAAGCAAGTGAAATATTTATTAATATAGGTATAAATAAATATCAAAAGTCAAAAAATTCTCTATGACGAGCATTTCTAATCAATCACCAGATTTTTCAGCAACGGAGCAGAAAGTTATGAATGAGCCGCAACCATCGGAATCTAAAGAATTTGTGGGTAATCTCAAAAATGGGATTTGGCTATTTGGTCTTTCATCTTGGGTATTTGGCATCACCGATCGCAGCATTGCTTCGTTTGCAGATGGCTATTTATCTGCATTGGATTTAACGCAACTATTTACAGCAGCTACATTCTTTGTGGCATGGCTATTTTTAAAGCCAGCATCTAGAGTTTGAGGAGACTAACATTTGCAATGGTAGAACCTGATTAAAATTGGTATTTTGAATGACATACATCGAAAATTGATGTCAAATAGAACACTTTTAATAGAATGGGGGTGCGACAAGGAATGCAGTCAATGTTTTTTATGTTTGGAGAGATCGGGGTAATTATGCTATTGCTTAGATAATTGCCCCGATTTTCTAGTTAGTAGTTCATCTCAAGTTCGATAGGTTGAAAACGCGATCGCATACCGATATAATCGGTGCAATCCTAGAAAATTATTTTAGCTGCATATTGCCGCACTTTGTTTAATCTGCGGTCGCTCAGCCTAATATGTAAATCTTGTTGGTTCTTCCGATAATTTTATGGCAAAAATTAAAATAAATTAGATTTTAACAACTACAATTTAATATAAAAAATGGTTAAAGTCTACATATTGTAATAATTTACAAGTTTTCAAATATTATCAAATAGAACTGATGTTACAATATAAATTGTAGCTTACCAAAATTTTAAGCGAACGCTATGAAATTTACTGTAGAAGAAATACTGAATCTTCCCGATATGAAAGTGTTAGATTGTCGGTGAAAGGTCAAGGAAATTATTTAGCAGTATTAGTAGATTTAGACACTCATAAA
>NZ_JCACKM010000035.1:0-53036 GCF_059505385.1 Desmonostoc vinosum | reverse complement strand
AGTCCCCAGTCCCCAGTCCCCAGTCCCCAGTCCCCAATCCCCAGTCCCCAGTCCCTTTTACTTTTCCAGGCATCTATAATTAATCTTGCCCTATTTAGTCTCGTTACTATGTCGGAAGAAGATATCCGTGCCGCAAGGCTGGAAAAAGTAGACCAGATCAAGCAACTAGGGGCTAATCCCTATGCCTATGGTTGGGAGTCTACTGATCATGCAGCGAATTTGCAAGAAAACTTTGCCGATTTACCTAATGGTGAGGAAGTGAATTTAGAAGTTGCCATTGCTGGACGCATTATGGCACGTCGTGTTTTCGGTAAACTGGCTTTTTTCACCTTGCAAGATGAAACTGGCGCAATTCAGCTTTACTTAGAGAAAAATCGCATCGACGAAGGCATGGCAAATATTGATTCTGATGCCTTCAATCATCTCAAGCAACTCACAGATGCGGGTGACATCTTAGGAGTTAAAGGTACTATTAAACGGACTGAAAAGGGCGAATTATCAGTTTACGTCAAACAATACACCATCCTAACCAAATCTCTTTTGCCCTTGCCTGATAAATGGCATGGGTTAACGGATGTTGCTAAGCGCTACCGTCAGCGCTATGTTGACTTAATTGTAAACCCCGAAGTCCGGCAAACCTTCCGCCGTCGCGCCCAAATTACTGCTGGTATTCGTCGCTATCTGGAACATCGGGATTTCTTAGAAATTGAAACACCAGTTTTGCAAAGTGAAGTTGGAGGTGCAGATGCACGCCCGTTCATCACTTACCACAACACTTTAGAAATGGAGTTGTATTTACGAATTGCCACCGAACTCCATCTCAAGCGGTTGATTGTGGGTGGTTTTGAAAAGGTGTTTGAGTTGGGGCGAGTTTTTCGTAATGAGGGAATTTCAACTCGCCATAATCCCGAATTTACCACGATTGAAATTTACCAAGCCTATGCCGACTATAACGATATGATGGCGTTGACGGAGGGCATTATTACTACTGTTGCTCAAGAGGTACTTGGTACGTTGCAAATTAACTACCAAGGAGAACCTGTAAATATGACACCACCTTGGCGACGGGTGACAATGCATGATTTAGTTAAAGAATATACAGGTTTAGATTTTAACTCGTTCTCAACTCTAGAAGCCGCAAAAGCAGCGAGTAAAAGTACTGGGCTGGAAGGTATAGAAGATGTACCATCGATTGGTAAACTCTTAAACGAAGCTTTTGAGCAAAAGGTAGAAACTAACTTAATTCAGCCTACTTTTGTCATTGACTATCCTGTAGAAATTTCACCCTTGGCAAAACTGCACCGTTCTAAACCTGGTTTGGTAGAACGATTTGAATTATTTATAGTCGGACGGGAAACTGCGAATAGCTTCTCAGAACTTACCGATCCCATTGAACAAAGAGAACGCTTAGAACAACAAGCTGCCCGTAAAGCTGCTGGGGACTTAGAAGCACATGGCGTAGACGAAGATTTTCTGACAGCCTTGGAATACGGAATGCCGCCTACAGGTGGTTTGGGTATTGGAATTGATAGATTGATCATGTTATTAACCGATTGTGCCAGTATTCGGGATGCGATCGCCTTCCCCCTACTCAAGCCAGAAAAAGCAGAATCGTCGCCAGAATCAACGATTTAGCAGACTGGCGTTGAGATAATTCCATAGCAAGCGTTCGTAGTGAAGTACCTACACTTCCCTTCGGGTAAGTGTAGGCTTCCCGTCTCATTAAAATTTCTCCCTTGTCCCCCTTCGGGTGACGCTCGCAAGCTCGCTCTAAGCGAAGCTATGCCGCAGGCTTTACGCTGCGCTAACGCAGTCGCCTGCGGAGGGAAACCCTCCTTTACTCGCTGTCTCACCGCGTCTCCCTATCTCCGCGTCAGCCAAATCATAAGTCTTTAAACGGATATGATATTATGCCCTGCGGGAAGCCGCTGCGCGTCTAAGGCAGTTTAATTTTGAGTAGATAATATTGTGTAAGCTTCGTTAAATTGATGCATCTTCTCTTGAGCTTGTTTTTGCATCTGTGGTTGATTTACAAATAAATCAGGATGCCATTTTTTAACTAAAGTTCGATAAGCTTGTTTCACCTCAGCTAAAGAAGCATTCGGCTGCAATCCTAAAATACTATAGGCGCGAGTTAGCTGATCTTTTTCTGCTTGAGTTTTAGGTTGTTTAGGTGCTTGATTTGTCTGCTGTTTTTTGCCAGAATTATGCATTTGCGCTTTCATTCTAGCGATTTCTTCATCAAGTTCCCAAGCTCGAAATTTGGCCTCTACCTCTTCTGGCTTTGGTGATGGAGATTCTACAGTTTTTTTAGTATTATTGACAGTAGTTTTTTCTGGTTGTGGCGAATATTGCCAGGTAGTATTTTGATGTTTTGCTATTTCTTGATAAGGCTGATATTGGGAATTTATTCCTGCTTCTTTTAACTTCTGCAACAATTGATTAAAACCATTTTGTAACCGTTGCAAATCTTCATACTTGTTGGCGATTTCTAGTGGTTCTTTGGTGGCTTGAAAGCGAATTACATTTTTGGCTTTTTGCTCATATTCAGCCAAAATTGATAAACCTTGACTACTAAAGCGATCTAAATAATTTTCGGTTGCGGCTATACAAAGTGCAGCAACCTGCTGATGATAAGATGCTTTTGCTGATTTCTCATCTTGTTCTTGAATATTTTTGTTTAACAAATAAGAAATACTCCCAACAACAGCAGCACCTACAGGCCCACCCAATAACCAACCAATCCCACTACCCACTGCAATTGAACCAGTTTCACTCAAGCTATCAGTATTACTTGGCTGCGGAGGTAGCGTTATTTGTGGTTCGCTAGGAAAGGGGATTAATAAATCTTCTGGTTGTTCTTCCTGGAAAAATTCGTAAGCTTGATAAAGCCATTTTACTATAGCTTGTTGTAAGTCTATTAGGTCTTTTTTCAGAGTATTTACTTGCCAAGACCTAAAATTATTTTCTGCTAGCGCGACGGCAGCATCAGTTTGATATTTAGTCAGTAAGTTAGTTAAAGTTAGCCAATTACGTAACTCTTCTACACTAGCAACGAAGCCTTTAGTAATTAAGTTGGCTGCTTTTTGTTTGATTTCAATTTTAGCTTTTTGTTTATCATTAAACGACTCAATTTCACTAATTAGAGGGTCAATTTTAGCTTTAAATAATAGTTGAATTTGAGATGCGATCGCCTGCACTCTTGGCAAACGCACACTACCACGATTTGGGTGCAAAATACCCACAATATTTTGTAAAGCTGCTTCAAAAGCTGCTAAGCCGCTACTATTAGCTTCGGCTACATCTCCTTTTAATCTAGCCCTCAAAGCAGGTAAAGCATCAACACGATATAAATTACTAAAACCTGATGGTAATTCTGCTCGAAAGCTTTCAGCAACAAATAATAACCGATTTTGAACTTGTTTTTGTTCTTCAGGTTCGAGTAAGTTAAGAAAATTGGCGACAAAAATTACTGTTTTAATGCCGCGATCTAATAACCAATCTCGCAGGTTTTCACGCTCACCCAAGGTCATTAATTTACGTGCATCTAATAACTGTATTACTAAATCTGCACTTAAAAGGCGATCGCGCACTAAATTATCTTGTTCTTCTCTGTCATTTGTACCAGGTAAATCTACAAATTCTACACCCGTTTCTAAAAAAGGATGGGGACAAAAAACCTCTACGGAGGTTACATCTTGTCGCATCTGGCGATTACCATCAAGAACTGCGAATTTTTGTAAAATTTCTGTGCCGCTGCGATCAATTTCTGTACTATCTACTAACATGATGCGAGTTCGTACCTCTGAGCCATACTTGACGGTAATTGCTGCACCTGTTGTGGGGATTAAATCAATTGGTAATGTCCGATTGCCTAGCATGGCATTTAATAAGGTGGATTTGCCATGATTAAATGGGCCAAAAACCGCAATCTGAAAGTTAGGATTAGTTAAATAATTATTAATAGCAAGTATGTCTTGATATATTTGCGATTTACTTTCTAAGTTCAGTAATGCAGATGCGGCTTGGAGAGAGTTTATTAAGTCTTGATAAGTTTTATCCTGTTGTTGCATGATAGTGTAAAAAGTTCACGCAGAGGCGCAGAGGCGCAGAGAGGAAAATGAAAAATCAGGCTTTGTAAGAGGTTTAAACTATACATTTAGTCATTTGTGTTACCAAAGACAAATGACTAACGACGGTTACTATGTGAATTAGTCGCTGTAGTAAGCTAATAAGTTACTATATGCAGCTTCAATTTTTTGTAATTGAGCGATTATTTCTTCCTGCAAGGCTTTTAATCTTTTTAATTCGCTTTCTCGATTAATTTCACGTGTTTGTTTCTGTTTGACTAAGTTTTCTAATTCAGATTTGCGAGAGTTAATATCGTCGTTGATGCGTTTGCTTACTTCTCTTTCGTAGGAGTTGAAGCATTCTTTTACTGCATTGTATACGGTTTTTGATTGTTCATTGGCGACTTCGGGTAGGTATTTTACTAGTTCTTTTTTGGCGGTTTTAACTAACTCTTTACGCGCTTGATCTGCTTGTAGAAAGCCTACTCCTAAACCTAGTAATGCGAACCCAATTGGGCCTAAGAAAACTCCTGTGACTGCTGTTAGAATGCCGCCAATGCCAATCACGGTGAAATAGTTTAATAAGATATTTTTCCAGTCAAACCCAGCGCCAGCTAGTGCTACTCCAGCTAAGTTGCCCTCGGATAACGATAACAATCCCATTGCCCATTTTGCCCATGTAGGGGAGTTATCGTGTTCTGTGCTATTGTTAGCGTTGATTTTAACTGTTTGACCAGTTAATTTTTCTGTAATCTGATCTGTAACTTGACTGTAAGAAGCACCATATTTGGCAGCACTGCGAGAAAGTTTTCTAAAAGCTGCATCGATATCTTTTTCGGCGGTTAAAGTCCAAGCAGCAGATTTATCGGCAATGTATTGTTCAAAGGCTTTTTGTAAGGCGTTGTTAAATGCTTCTCGTTTACCGCTACTGAGAAAATCAAGTAGATTTAGTTCTGGTTGATAACGCAAAAAATCGGTTTCAAAGGTGTTACCTAAGTTTAAAACGTAGCTGCGAAAAGATTCGGATATTTCCCTTGCTTGAGAATCTCTGGTGTTAAGAATTTCTTTTTGAAATTGATCGCGGATACCTGTGAGTTTGTTGAATTCTGGTTCTACTGATTCAATACGTTTTTTCAATTCATCAACATCTTGATCAAGTAAGGGAATACGTCTGGCTATGGCTTCACGGGTATGATTTACGGTTTGTCTAGCTAATGTTCTCACTTGACGTAATTCTGCGATCGCACGTTCTCTTGTAAGAAAAGTATTCAACGCTCCCATGAACTCTACAAAGCCTGTACCATCTAATTCAGCTTCAGGATTCTTCAAACGTCGTCTTAATGCTTGAATCGATGACAACTCAAATACACGTTCATCATAAATGTTCTGTCCATCTACATGACAATATTCTGATAAATTGGCTGTGAAAACTTGTCGCAGCCTGTCTTCTGCTGCTGTTAATTCTTCTATATCATCGGGATCAATCAATGATTCTCGCACCTGATCCCAAGCATTAATTAGGAAGAAAACCGTCAATCCTCTACCTTTTATATAATTTTCTAAATAGCGTCGTTCACCTAAAGTACAAGGTTGCGACGCCCTCATCACAAACAGAATTGCATGACAATTGTTTACATAGCTTAAAGATAATTCGTTACGCGCTTCTGTGTCATTTAATCCCGGACTATCAACAATTTCAATTCCTTTTTCTAGTAGCGTTAAAGGATACTCAACTACTGCATAATCAACGTCAGGAAATGCTTGTTTTTTCTCTTGCTCTAATTTTTTAGCCTCTGCTGGGTCAATTGTATATTTATGTTTAAAAGTTTGAAAATCTAACTGTTGTGGACTTTTACCATCGTTAAAATGAATCGTAACTTTCTTTTGCGAACCGTAGCGTAAAATCGTTAACACCGCTGTACAGGGGTTAACATCGCTTGGTAATAAATTTTCACCAATTAAAGCATTGAGAAACGTACTTTTACCCCGTTTCATATCGCCTAAAACTAAAAGACGAAATACACCTTCTTTGAGGTTTTTGCTGGCGATCGCAATATCTTCAATGTTTCGTTCTAAACTGAGTTTACCTGAAGACGCTTCTCCGGCTAACTCAGCCTGATTAATTGTTTGGGCAATTTTATGCAAACATTCAGAAATATCCGATCGCACCTGAGCAACACGCTCTAAATCTTGGATAAATTTATCAGCTGCTACTTGTTCTACCATCATCGCACCTTAATTAACGAGTATTTATTTGAGAATCAAAGAATAGTTTATAAGATACAAAAGTCAGAGCTGCTACAATAATAATCCCAGCCAATATTGCTGCTATTCTGACAGCAATCAACACAGTAACACCAATAGCGATAAGCTTCGCACCCAGAATAAATTTTTTCATCCATGGCTTTTGAGAGTTTGGCTGTTGATGCTTCACAGTTTGATAAAAAGGCGCATCAGGATCATGGATCTTAGCTTCCATTTCCCGGAGTCGCAGTTCCATTTCTCGTTGTCTTAGTAGGCGTTCTCGTTGTTCGAGTTCCTCGTGGCGATCGTTTTGAGATGTCATCGGTGTCCACCCAACTTAGGACTATGAATTGATATCAACACTTATTTAGGGATTTTTGTGTATATTAACTTACATAAATATGGTTTGACTACACTAAGATTGCGATTTTGCTCTTGATTGCCTGTAAAAACGAAGCTAGAGGTTAGATTCCATGACATCCACTTGCGTTTCGGAAATTTACAATTGTTATTTATTTTTAGAGCGATCGCAAAATTTAAGCAAATAAACAGATTTAAAATACTCTTTCAATGCATACTAAACTGATATAAAAAAAGGAAATGCTCTCTCACTAAAATCAAGGCTTGCGTAAAAATAAAAAATAACAGTCAACTTAGTAGACAGCAAGAACAGTAGGAAATTATCATGTTTTCATCCCCTTTGATTGTGCGAATTCCCCCTTCAATGCAAATGACAGATGAGCAGTTTTTCGAGTTCTGTCAAGTAAATCACGACTTACGCATTGAGCGCAATCAATTTCAAGAAATATCAATTATGCCCCCCACTGGTTCCGAAACAGGCAATCGCAACTTTAATTTAGCTGGACAGTTGTATGTTTGGTCAGAACAGGATAGTACGGGTATTTGTTTTGACTCCAGCACAGGATTTAAATTATCAACAGGTGCAGAACGCTCGCCAGACGCATCTTGGATTAAGTTAGAAAGATGGAACACTCTCTCTTCAGAACAACAGCAAAGATTCGCTCCCATCTGTCCAGATTTTGTCCTTGAGTTGAGGTCGCCTTCTGATCATCTCCAAACCTTGCAGGAAAAAATGGCAGAATACATGAGAGAGCCAGGAATACAGCTAGGTTGGCTAATTGACCGCAAACATCGCCAAGTCTATATTTATCGTCCCGGTATGCCAACAGAATGCCTGGAGAATCCTACCACAGTCAGTGGCGATCGCATCCTACCAGGATTTATCTTGCACATGAGTAAAGTTTGGTAGTAGTGTCTCACATCATAGTTGGCTAATCACTGATCATCAAAACCTCCCCGCGTCTGTCTACACTCCGCGTACCTCTGCGTTTAAACTTCCGACATAAATAAAATTTGCTATAGCGTATATCAAAGGCAAATTATACGCCAAAATTTTTATAGGCACTCATTAAATCAACTCAAATATGGATATTAAAAATGGCTTCATAGGTACCGTTGGGAACACACCATTAATTCGCCTCAACAGCTTTAGTGAAGAAACAGGATGTGAAATTCTCGGTAAAGCCGAATTTCTCAACCCTGGCGGTTCCGTGAAAGACCGCGCTGCACTTTACATCATCCAAGACGCAGAAGAAAAAGGTTTACTCAAACCTGGTGGTACAGTTGTGGAAGGAACCGCTGGTAATACTGGCATTGGACTAGCACATATTTGCAACGCCAAAGGTTACAAATGCCTAATTATTATCCCCGATACCCAATCACAAGAAAAAATAGATGCATTGACAACACTAGGGGCAGAAGTTCGTCCCGTTCCGGCTGTACCCTACAAAGATCCCAACAACTACGTCAAGCTATCTGGCAGAATCGCATCTGAGATGGAAAACGCCATTTGGGCGAACCAGTTTGATAATTTAGCTAACCGCCGCGCTCACTACGAAACCACAGGAGCAGAAATTTGGGCACAGACAGATGGTAAAATTGATGCATGGACGGCTGCAACTGGTACTGGTGGTACCTTTGCTGGTGTGGCGTTGTATCTAAAAGAACAAAACCCAGCGATAAAATGCATGGTTGCAGATCCTTTGGGTAGCGGGCTTTATAGCTATATCAAAACTGGCGAAATCAAAATAGAAGGAAATTCCATCACCGAGGGTATTGGTAACAGTCGGATAACAGCAAATATGGAAGGCGCACCCGCTGACGATGCTATCCAGATAGATGATACAGAAGCCTTGCGAGTCGTTTACCAATTACTCAACAAAGATGGTTTATTAATGGGCGGTTCAACGGGTATCAACGTCGGCGCAGCTGTTGCCCTAGCCAAGCAGTTGGGGCCAGGACACACCATCGTCACTATCTTATGTGATAGTGGTTCTCGCTACCAATCGCGAATATTTAACCGCGAATGGCTAGCTTCAAAAGGATTAGTTATTGGTCATTAGTTATAGCAACCGCCAAAGTGATTAGAACATAAACTGAAGATAAAACCCTGATATCAACAGACTTTCAAGCCTGTTCCCTGCTATAGATACCAACAACTCAAAAATAGCAAAAAACTAATGTCAAACGTTACTCAATCATCACATACCCCAACAATAGACCAATCTTCTGTTCCTAAATGCGTGCGTGTGTGCCAAAATCGCACTTGCAAAAAGCAAGGTGCAGCAAAGGTATTAAAAGCTTTTGCGGCTTTGCCAATTCCTGATGTAACGGTGACAGCTAGTGGTTGTTTGGGGCAATGTGGTAACGGGCCAATGGTACTGGTATTACCCGATATGGTCTGGTATAGCGGTGTTCAACCTAATGAAGTATCTCTGATGGTAGAACAGCATCTGTTGAATGGTAAAAAAGTCAACCAAATGCTCTATCATCGGTTTCATGCTCAGGGTTTGAAACTGTAACTTAATTCCTGATCACATGTTGTCATTTAATTACGCTCGTGTTAGCAGTCACGACCAAAAAGAAGATTTAGTACGCCAAGTGCAAGTAGAAGCAAGAAAAACAAGAAATTAATTGATGGCATGACTCAAGTAGTTAAGGAGGTAGTTTAAATGTTGCTAGGTTTCAAGACTGAATTGAAACTGAATAATCAGCAACGCATAGCATTAATGAAGCATTGTGGTGTAGCTCGTCATGCTTGGAATTGGGGACTCGCATTAACAAAGCAAATACTCGACCATAACAAAGATAATCCCAATTCCAAGATGAAATTTCCAACTGCAATTGACCTACATAAATGGTTGGTGGCATTGGTGAAGTCTGAGAATGAATGGTATTACGAATGTTCTAAAAGTACACCACAGCAAGCATTAATGGCGTTGCGTGAATCTTGGAAACGTTGCTTTCACAAGACTGCTGGTGTTCCTCGTTTAAAGAAAAAAGGTAAGCGAGATTCTTTCACACTGGAAGACTCAGTCAAAATCAAAGGTAGTAACAAGATTCAAGTACCTGTTATTGGTGTTCTCAAAACCTATGAACGACTACTACAGGGATTAACTAAATCTGCAACAATTAGCCGCCAAGCTGACAGATGGTTTATTAGTTTCAGGTTTGATGTAGAAACTGAAGATTCTGAACATACAGACATTATCGGCGTTGATCTAGGTGTGAAAAACCTAGCAACTTTATCAACAGATGAAATAATTATAGGAGCTAAGTCGTACAAAAAATATGAAGCAAAATTGTCTAGAATGCAATGGTTGAATCGGCATAAAATTACTGGTTCAGCTAACTGGAAAAAAGCACAGATGCAGATAGCCAGACTGCATACAAAGATTGCCAACATCCGCGCATATTCATTGCATAAGCTCACCACACTACTAGCCAAGAACCACGGCACAATAGTGATAGAAGACCTCAATGTATCAGGAATGTTGGCAAATCATCAGCTGGCTAAAGCAATAGCTGACATGAGTTTCTTTGAGTTCCGTAGACAACTGACCTACAAGTGTGAACTGTATGGTTCCAAGCTAGTTGTAGTTGACAGATGGTTTCCCTCTAGCAAGACTTGTTCAAATTGTGGAACCAAAAAAGAAACACTCACTTTAAGCGAGCGAGTGTTTGAATGTTCCGAGTGCGGTTTTGTGATTGACCGCGATTTGAACGCTGCAATCAATTTGAGCCACTGCGTTGCCGGGGTTCCCCCGGTTGTAGCAAGTGGCGTGAGCCACTGCGTTGCGGAGGTTCCCTCCGTTGAAGGAAGTGGCGTGAGCAAAGCTGTCAGTTAGACAGTGTTAGCCTGTGGACTGGATAGTGCCGACACTACCAGAATGAAGCAGGAAATAAACGAAACTCAAAGCAATCAAAATAGTTCTAGTTATCTTGTATAGAAAAGAGTATTGTTGAATAGTTTTGAGCAGGTTTTATGTAACGGATAAAGGCAAGTAATCATACACAGGTCTGCACTATTGCGAGGCATCCGATGAACATTCAGCAGCTGCGTCAATCTCTAAAACAGAAGTGGCTGAGTTACTACGAGCAAAATTGCCCTTGGTTAGTCAAAATGCAAATTTGGGGCACTTACGATGGTCTGCGACGCCCTTCGTCTGGTTTTATTTTGGCAACATTGTCTGTTTTAGAACCGCAATTTGATCAGATACTTTCTTTCATCATGGATTTAAATAATAATCCAGATAAGATAGTCGTAGCTTTAGGACTGAATTTCGATCCGGCTAAAGAGCTAGGTTTAATCAAATCAGAACATTCTACACAGACAAACCAGGTAGAAAAGGAGTCTGTTCCAGAAAAACCTTATGCATCGGTTGCACCTCCTGTAAAGGTGACTCCCCAGTTTCCTGTCAAGGTGTTGCACTCACCAAAGCCGTCTAACGGTTTATCACACGCACCATCTAAGATTACTAGCAATGCTCCTGTGAAAATACCACACTCTAGTTTACTGCGAGAACAGCAACAAGTGCGATCGCTCCTGATCACCACCGAGTTACCCAGCAAAGTAGAAGATAATGGTAAAAAAATGCGATCGCTAGTAATTACCACCGAGATTCCTGCTAAAGTTCAAACACTACCATCCCCAGCATTAACTAACGAAATTTCCCGCAACGGTAAACACGCAAACGTACAACTAAAAGATATTTCTCACAAACTGCATCTGTTAAGTAGCACCAACGAAAATTCTCAACCTACTTTAAAAATTCCCAGGATGGGTGAGACACTCGTCCCACAGAATCATCCCAAAATTATCCAACACCCCACCAATGCCCGTAGTCTTGCATCATGGGTAGATGAATTTTGTCATGGTACCGAATTGCATCGAGAAGAAGATATTTTTATTTAAGGCAATATTTCAACTAAAACAATTCCCAATTCTCCACACTTGTTTTGTCAAAGACGCTACGTGTCGCTTGCTTAAGCGTAAAGGTACGACTTCGCTCAGTACAAGTTCCCCATTCCCTATTTCCAAGAACCACTTTCACACTTTACCAAACGCTCAATTATGGCAATATCATTTTGATTGCCCGATGCGCGAATTTGCTTTTCTGTGGCGATATTAATTAGTTCCATTTGTAAGCGTCTGATGTAAGCTTGCTGTTCATCAGTTTTAATTTTTTTACGATTTAAATTCTCCAAAACAGATTTCTGCTTATCTAACTTAAACTTCTGAGTTAGAGAATCAACCACATAAAGCTGTTCAGGACGAGCTGTTTGTAAAATTTTGCTAATTGGTTGATTGAGAATTGCCTTTTTTTGTTGTGCCGAAAATTTGTTTTGTAACCAAGCCTCAGAAGTAGATATCGGTAAATCTATAGATTGCTCATCCACCTTAGCAAAAGCATGAGCTTCAGCATAAGCGACTCGCTCATCTTTGTTATAATCAGCAGAACTAACAGTTTTACCTGTGCGATCGCGTCCACTCAAACCAGCAAAAAAACTAGAACTATAATCCCGATAATCAGCTTCATTTACCTCCGGTGTACATCCCACAGAGGGTAAGCTTTTAATTGTGGCAAAAAAACCACAACGAGTCTGAAGCGCTACAGGACGTTGAGGATTTCCCCCCTCATAAATAAAATTAGCAAAAGAACCAGAAAAGCATTGAGCCATCATTGCCACAACAGAAGTTTTTGGCGGCATTTTGTCCAGCATTTGAGAAAAATCTCTCACACTTAGCTGTTGCTTGTTCCACAAATAAAAGGAATTATTATTCAAGTCTGACTCATTTCTTCCTCCGTGTCCTGTAAAGTAGAAAAATGAGCGTTGAGGAACTTTTTGCTGTGCTATCTCTTGGAAATAACGCTGCAAATTATTTAAAGTAATAGCACCTTTAAGGTTAGGAATATTTGGCTTTTTAAATCGCTGCCTTCTTAGCAGATCAATATAGCGAACAGAAGCTTGACCATCATTACCATTAGCAAAGAATATAGAGGCAATTTTGGGATCATACCCCATGAATTGTAGAGTGCGCTGAAAATAAAGCACATTTTTCTCTAAAGCAATTTCATTGAAAGAAGGCGCACCACCACCCCCCACAACTAAGAAATTAGGTGATGATTTAGTGCTTTGGCAAACTTGAGATTTTTGTCCACTTACCTTGCCAGAAAGTGGAACTGAGATTAATAAGCCACAGATAACACTAACTAATAAGCGGCGCATTTGAGAAATATACTGCATTGCGTTTCAAAATATTACATAATTGCTGGGAGTATCAGCCGATCGCAACTGAATACTCCAGCTGAGTATAGTAATCCTTAAACTTGATGGCAAGCTAAAAAAGTTTCGACTTCAGAGGCAGTGGGTTGAGAGGCAATCGCACCTGCTTTGGTGGTAGTTAGTGCCCCAACAGCACTGGCGTAAGTGATAATGCGTTTGACTGTTTCGGCATTACCCAAACTTTGGATGCCATGCTGAATCAACTGATGGATAAACCCAGCGAGAAAGCTATCCCCTGCACCAGTTGTATCAACCACAGTCACGGCAAAAGAGGGTAATTTGCCTTCGTTTTCACCCAAACAATAGCTACAACCGTTTTCCCCATCTGTCACTAGCACACCTTCAACTGAATTCAAACGATAAGTAATTGCACCTGGATCTGCGGTATCAAATAGCCATTCAGCCTCTTCTTTAGAGAGTTTGAGAAAATCGACTCGCTTAAATGCATCTTGAATTTTTTGACGGGCGATGTTTTGGTCATGCCAAAATACAGGACGCCAGTTAACATCCAGCACAATTTTGAGGTCATATTGTTCTGCTAAACTTAGGGCGTGATGTATTGCCTTCTCGCTTTGGGGATAGGCTAATTCCAAAGTACCCAAAACCAAAAAATCTGCCTCTTGAAATAACGAATGAGGTAATTGCTTAGCTTGCAGGCGGGTATCGGCAAATTCTGAGGTGTCATAACTGCCAAATCCGGCGAAAGTGCGATCGCCCGCTAAATCTCGTGTCACATACACTTGCCGTGTTGGTGCAGTAGAATGGCGTTGCACCCCCATTATATCTACACCTATCTCTTGTAATAGCTTGACCAGTTCCTCACCTGGTTCATCTTCACCCACAGTCCCAATAAATCCTGATGGTGTTCCTAGCTTCACCAAAGCACAGGCTACGTTAGCTGGTGCGCCCCCTGGATAAGGAGTCCAAGATTTAACTTCTTCTAGCTTTAACCCTAACTGATCAGCTAGACAATCAAACAAAACTTCACCAAGACACAAAACACGGGGATTGCTCATTTCATTTCAGATTTTAGATTTGGGATTAGGATTTTCCAGTATAAAATCTACAATAAACTTTGCTCTCTGTGGCTAGTCCTTCATAGAATGAAATAGCACTTTTACTACTCAAATAGCGTATACACGCTATTGTTTGCCGCTTTCTTATATCAGTGATAAAACGGTAGATAATTGCTAAAATAGTCGTCTTTAATACCTAAAAGTTTGTACTATTTTAGATATTGCCAACTAGAAATCGAAAGAAAATATGGACATTACTATTGATATGAACACTTGAAACCCCTACCTATAAAAGGATCTTCTAGAATTAGAGAGAGCAATTAAGTACATATACCAAGGGAGGATAGAAATAAGTCATGGCTGGTGGCGAGTCTAAGACCCCTGTGAGTCTTTCAGACAGAGAACTGCAAATTATCGACTTAGTGGCCGCTGGCTTAACTAACCAAGAGATTGCAGCAAAACTGGAAATTAGCAAGCGTACAGTTGATAACCATATCAGTAACATTCTCACCAAAACCGAGACCGAAAATCGAGTAGCTCTTGTCCGCTGGGCTTTACAGTGGGGCAAAGTCTGTTTGAATGATGTAAATTGCTGCTCTTTGCCTAACCAGAGCGAGTAAACAATTTGCTAGTAGCGCAGCAACGAATTTGTTCTGGTTTGTCGGCAAGCAAATTTTGAGGTTGACTGATTGTTTTCCTCCTCATACATTTGTATCAGTGTGAACACCTCTACCACGCAAAACTGACGTCAATAAAATTTCCGTTCTCAGCAGGGTGTAAGGGAGAAGAGAGCAGGGAGTAGGGGAAGGTTACACAAAATCCCCCTTGCCCCCCGCACCCTGCCCCTCTGCCTCTCCCCAAACCCTAACAAAAATTAGCAACAATCCATTGACTCAAGCGTTACATTTAAAAGAAATCTATGTTGCTCCATAGGCTTGAGGAGCAGTATTTTTATGAATACTTCTACTTTTGACAAAGGTAGTTCGTCTCCCTTTGACTTCTTTAGCTTTGATTTTGCGACACCTCTATCTTGGAAAGTTCCATCTGATTTTCCACAACCCACACAAGACACTGACTTACTCAGGCAGCTACCGTTTGTTCCTGGATTGAAAGAAATTTTGATGTTGCGGCAGGTTCACGCTTTAGAACACGCTACAGTTTGGGTTTTGGGTGAATCAAATAGCGCTCATCCTTTGAAAGCACAACCCACCAATACTCAAGTTGATAATGAACTATTGAGTGGTTTGTCTACTGAAGAGGGCTTCTATCTATATGGTGAGGTGAATATTAGCGATTTACGGCGGGCGGTAGCACTTGCTCGACATCGCCTTACTAGCGGAGAATGGGATTTAGCTGTGCATCCCCGTTGTGGCACAAATTTATCAGTAGCAATGCTTTTAACAGCAGGAATGGCTGTGAGTATATATTTATTGTTACCATTTCGACCAATTGAGCAACTTATAGGTTTAGGGTTAGCTGCTACTACAGTTGCTGAGATTGCACCTGATTTAGGTTCTATGGCACAACGTTACTTGACAACTGCTATTCCTTTTAACTTAGCAATTGAGAATATTACTTTCACTCGCGATGCTTGGGGAAAACCAGCGCATTTTATCAAGGTAAACTGGCGAGATTAATTTATAATTTTTGCAAAGTCTGAGGAGCCTTAAAATTGAATAATGTTATGAGAAAGCTGTATTTTTTACTTCCCGGTACAGATGGAAAATTTGCTTGTGGTGGTCTTTGGGCAGAGTTGAAAACAGTTAATCTTGCTCAGCAGGTTTGTAGTGCTGATGTGGTTACTTATCGTCAACGAGAAACAGATAAGTTATTTATAGATGATTTGCTGCATGAGAAAAATTTAGATAATGTCATATTTGTGATTAGTTGGGGATTTGACATAGCTCAACTGGTAACGAAGCTGAAACGATATCATGTTGTTTATCATGCCCATAGTGCAGGTTATCCATTTAGTCTCCCTGCCAGTATTCCGATTATTACTGTCAGCCGCAATACTATGGGTTATTGGGGACAAAAATCACCCAATTCTCTGATTTATTATTTGCCTAATCAAATTGGCAATGAATTTAAAAATTTATATATAGAACGAGATATAGATGTTTTGGTTCAAGCTCGTAAATCTTCTGAGTATTTAATCAAAGAATTAATTCCAGCATTGCAAAAACAGTGTAATGTTTGTATTGTTGATTCCTATGTAGAAGATTTAGCAGGGCTATTTAATCGAGCTAAAGTTTATCTTTATGATTCGGCTGATTATTGGGCACAACAGCGTGTTAGTGAGGGATTTGGTTTACAACCAATGGAAGCGATCGCTTGTGGTTGTTATGTCTTTTCTAGTATAAATGGTGGGTTATCAGATTACTTAGATCCGGGATTTAATTGTCATAAAATTGCAGGTTATTCTCAAGAATATGATATTAAACGAATAATGAAAGTAATTGAATCTTCAGCACCTTTTGCTGTGTCTGAATATTTTTTAGCAGAATATCGAACGGAAAATATTATTCGGCGTTTTCATGTTATTTTTGATGAATTAAATGATTTTTTTGATCATAAAATGCATCATCCATCTAATATCAAGAGCTTGACGAGAACGCGGGTGATGAAATTAATTGTACAGAATATGTACGGTAAACTGAGAAAGAAGTTTTTTTGAGTGAATCAACCGCAGAGGAAAGAGGAAGAGAGGGAGTTACATGAGGCTGTTGGTGACGGGGGGTGCAGGGTTTATTGGTGCAAATTTTGTGCATCACTGGTGTCAGGCTTATCCTGATGAACGGGTGGTGGTTTTGGATGCGCTTACTTATGCAGGCAATATTGAGAATTTGGCATTGGTGGAGAGGCGAGAAAATTTTCGGTTTGTGCAAGGGGATATTTGCGATCGCTCTGTGGTAGATGAGTTATTAGTAACAGAAAATATTGATACTGTTGCACATTTTGCCGCTGAATCTCATGTAGACCGCTCGATTCTTGGCCCAGCTGCTTTTGTGCAAACTAATGTGGTAGGAACTTTCACTTTATTAGAAGCTTTCCGTCAATATTGGGAAGCGCAGAAAAAGCCATCTAATTATCGTTTTTTACACGTTTCTACTGATGAAGTCTATGGCAGTTTGGGCCCAGATGATCCAGCTTTTTGTGAAACTACACCCTATGCTCCTAATAGTCCTTACTCGGCTTCCAAGGCGGGTAGTGACCATCTAGTTCGTGCATACTATCATACTTATAAGCTACCGACGATTATTACAAATTGCTCTAATAATTACGGCCCATATCAGTTTCCCGAAAAATTAATTCCTCTCATGTGTATTAACACTTTGTTAGGTAAGCCATTACCCGTTTATGGTGACGGTAAAAATGTGCGAGACTGGCTTTATGTGGGCGACCATTGTCGTGCTTTGGATGTGGTTATTCATCACGGTAAATTGGGAGAAACTTACAATATTGGTGGCAACAATGAAGTAGAAAATATCAATCTGGTGCAAATTTTGTGTCAGTTGATGGATGAATTAGCATCTGATTTACCAGTTAGTTCAGCAAAGCATTTGATTACCTTTGTCAAAGATAGACCAGGACATGACCAAAGATATGCAATTAATGCAAACAAAATGAAAACTCAGCTTGGTTGGACGCCTTTAGTCACAATTACTGAGGGTTTACGTTTAACCGTTGAATGGTATCTCACTCACCCTGATTGGTGGAAACCTCTGTTATCGCCAGAATATCAAGCTTACTATAGTCAAAATTATTCTTAAAATTTACTTTTACGAAAAAAGCAAAGGTATCCTCCGGGAAAACTTCTCCACGAGACGCTAACGCGTAGCTTGCTTAAGCTGTTCCCTGTTCCCTTTTCTTAACGATTCATCACGATAATTTCCCCTTTTTGATTAATTTTCACCGGATTATTGGGAAAGGCTCGATAATTTAAAGCACGTATAAGTCTCACAGTTCGGAAATTGCGATCGATGTGAGGTATTCCCTGTCTGTCCATCCGCACAGGGATAATTTTACTCGATATCAACTTTCCCGCTGAGTTGAGTTTAACCTCCAAAATCATTGAGTCACCCGTTTGAGCGCTTGTAGATAAAGTTCGGTATCCTAAAAAATTTCCTAAAGAATAAGCGATAATTTTTCTTTTATAAATTTCGATCGCTCTTGGAACATGAGGGCCGTGTCCTATCACTAAATCTGCTCCAGCATCAATCATTGTGCGGGCAAACTTGATCGAATTACCTCGGTTTTCTCCATAGAAAAACTCTGTTTGGTTTTTAACATATAATGCATCTGTCCCTTCTGCTCCTGCGTGCATTGATACAACTACAATATTGGCTTTATTTTTTGCTTTGGCTACGAGTGCTTTGGCTGTTTTTAAATCGTGAATCGAATTGTACATTTTATAGGGAGCAAACCCAATCATCGCCACAGTAGCTTGATTAATTTTTAAATAAAGAATTTGATTTTTATGACCTAATGTAGTGATACCCACAGCCTCAAGATATTTGACTGTATCTTTGAACCCTAATTTACCAAAGTCCATTGCATGGTTATTAGCCATATTAAAAACATTAAACCCAACTTCAGCAAACAACTGAGCATATGCAGGTGGGGAACGAAAAGCAAAAACTTGTCCTTTACTAATATCTTTAGCTGTATAAGGATGATTGGTTAAGCTACTTTCAAAATTGCCAAATAAAATATCAGCTCCTTGTAGACCTTTTCTCACTGACTTTGGCAGTAGTTGATTACGAGAGCGAGGCAGTCTGTAGTCAGGAAAATTTGTACCAGGAATAATATCTCCAACAGCTTTGATGGTAATAGTGTCTGTAAAAGATTGTCCTTCCCCTGGTGACGTGGGTTCTGGTATAGCAAACGGAAATTCCTCTGGTTTTGGGGACGAAGTAGCGGCGTCCGATGGTTGCAATTGTCCAAATCTAATGACGATTCCCAAACCAATGCCTAAACAAAAACAGCTACTAATAAATCCTAATGACACTAAATTAATTAACCTTTGGTTAGCCATCGCTCACTCCTCACACAATGGCATTAGTTTATCCCAAAAGTTGGTGTAAATTGGGGAATTGGGAACTTGTACTGAGCAGAGTTGAAGTATGGGAAACTTGTACTGAGCGAAACTCACATGACATCAGGAAACCGCGCTATTAAGCTAATAATCATTCAAATTGCATCCCCGCGTCTCCCCTTAAGCGCGTCCTCCGAAGTTTGCTCAACGGGGGGAACCCCCGCACGCAACTTCTCTTTGCGTCTTTCTGAGGCAAAGGATTATGCAAGTTAAAGGCAGATTAGCTTATTCCAGAGATTGCAGACTGCGAGGTTCGAGGTGAGTTACTACGAGCGAGTAAACGGAGAGGGGGGGATTCGAACCCCCGTTGAGTTGCCCCAAAGCGCATTTCGAGTGCGCCGCATTCAACCGCTCTGCCACCTCTCCAGTTGTTTGTCTACAACTTGTAGTATGAGTTTGTATCCAAATCATGTGAATTATAACATCCCAATCAATAAAGGGAATAGGGAATAGGGAACAGTTATTTTTTTCGTAAAAATGGGGTGCATGACGCTGGCGCAATAACACACCCTACACGCTATACCCTTACCCAGTGACACCCCTTTTCTTTAACTTAACCAATCAATTTCTGCCAGGTAGCTGGCCCGACAATTCCATCAGCAGTTAAACCATTTTGACGTTGAAATTGCTTAATTGCTGCTTCTGTTTGTGCGCCAAATATACCGTCCGCTTCTACATTTAAACGGTATTGTAAGTACCTGACAACAGAACCACCGGCATGATTTGGTCTGATGATTCGTTTAGCTAAAATCAAATTTATAGCATTCCATGTGGCTTCTGTAGCAGTTCCTGTTGGTTGAATTCCTACAATACTCTGAAACTTTTCTACAGCGGATTTTGTACTAGGCCCTGCATCGTTATCTTCGGCTAAAGGTTTGTTATTTTGATCAGTTATTTTGAGTCGGTTTAAGGCTTTTTGTAGGCGCAGAGCAGATGTATCTATGTTATCTTCTTCATCTGGTACAGGCTTAACAGGGGTACTTGCAACTTTACCAGTTAGACCTTTAATGATTGCATTAGCCATGGCCTCAGCGTTAAAAAGATTCATATCTTTTTTTGAATCGATGAAGCAACATTCTATGAGAATAGCAGGCATGTCTGTATTTTTGAGGACATATAAGTGAGAACCACTTTTAACGCCACGATTAAAAAAGCCTAATTTGATGATTTCGTCTAATACAGGTTTAGCGATTTTTCTACCTCGGTCGCTAGTTGCAAATACTTCTGTGCCATTAGCTTGTCCGTTAAAAGCATTAAAATGAATTGAGACGAATACATCTACTCCGCTGGCATTAGCTCTAGAACATCTTTTTGAAAGTGAGTCACGTACAGAACCAGCCCCATCTGGTTTACATGTTATTACTTCATTTCCTAATGCTCTGAGTTTAGAGATAACTCTATTACCTACATCTAAAGTCAAATTATCTTCAAATTTGATGCCTCTAGCTCCTGTATCAGGTGGACAATTGTGCCCGATATCAATTCCAAATTTCATTTGCTGCTCCTTAACTTTTGTTCAGAATAATTCAAACATGTTTGACTTCTAGATATTAATTTATGCATATCATTTTATATAAGTGCTTTTTAGTTAGTAATTGAGAGTCGATAATTAGGATATTAGATGGCTAATCATTATTATAGTAGAATGAATCAATCGATAAGCGAACCTAATTCTTAGATTTTTATAATAAAATTAGATTATAAAAATAAATATTGTAACAAAAAAGTAAAATTAGAAGATTTTATCATATTTAAAAAAGCACTTTGTTTTCCAACCACCTGAATAACCAGTAACCATGACAAAAAGAGTGCTGAGTAAATATATTATTGATTGGGTACAGGCTAATCGTTTTATGCACTAAGATGCAGAAATGGCAAATGAAGGAAGTGATTTAATACTCAGCATCCTTGTGGATTGATCTTGATTACCGACTGCCTTGAATCATGGGGAGTAGGGAGTAGGGAGTGCGAAAAGATGTATTTTCGTACCTTCGTTGTGGGCTATTTAGCCTGGAGATTGTCTTGACAATGGGTGTGGGGGAAGACGTTTTTATGTTTGGTTGCGGGATTTTCCTGTGATTGACTACTTTGTTGATCTGAACCTACGGGTAGATATTTAGCCCTCAGCCCAGAAGCACGTCTAAGATCTAAAGTAAAGAAATATTTCGTAGCTTACGGGCATGAAACGCATCGTCTTGATTGCTGGGTTTGAATCTTTCAACGCGGAATTATATAGGAAAGCAGCTTTATTGGCTAATTCTCGCTGCCGAGAGTTGGAAATTTTGGTGTTTAGCGATCGCAATATTACCAGCCAACGCAGCCAGGTGGAAGCCGCGCTAAAAAATGCTGATGTATTTTTCGGTAGTTTACTATTTGATTATGACCAAGTTGTGTGGTTGCGCGATCGCATTGCCCAAATTCCCATCCGCTTGGTGTTCGAGTCGGCGTTGGAATTGATGAGTTTAACCAAATTGGGTGCTTTTGCCATCGGCGATAAACCCAAAGGAATGCCCAAACCAGTTAAATTCATTCTCGACAAATTCAGCAACGGCAAAGAAGAAGACAAACTCGCCGGTTACATCAGCTTTCTGAAAGTTGGCCCCAAGTTGCTGAAATTCGTACCAGTGCAAAAAGTTCAAGACTTACGCAACTGGTTGATTATCTATGGTTACTGGAATGCCGGCGGCCCGGAAAATGTCGCCGCACTATTCTGGACATTAGCAGAAAAATATCTAGATTTAAAAGTCGGTGATATTCCCCCACCCATCGAAACCCCAAACATGGGATTACTTCATCCCGACTATCAAGGGTTTTTTGAATCGCCAAAAGCTTATTTAGAATGGTATCTTGTGGGGCGGGCCTCTCGCCTGCCATTGCCGCAGGGCGGGCAAGACGCTCAACGCAGTGGCTCCCCCACAAAAGCAGTAGTGGGTATCTTACTCTACCGCAAACATGTCATTACCAAACAGCCATATATTCCCCAATTGATTCGGCGTTTTGAGGAGGCTGGGTTAATCCCTTTACCTATTTTTATTAACGGTGTGGAGGGACATGTAGCAGTTAGAGATTGGATGACGACCGATTATGAAATTCAGCAGCGACAACATGGTAATATTGAAACCCCTTCGCTTTCTGCTGAAGCCGTTAAGGTAGATGCGATCGTCTCAACAATTGGTTTTCCTTTGGTAGGTGGCCCGGCTGGTTCCATGGAAGCGGGGCGGCAAATAGAAGTAGCAAAACGTATTCTGACAGCTAAAAATTTACCTTATATAGTTGCTGCACCGTTATTAATTCAAGATATCTATTCGTGGACTCGTCAAGGTATTGGTGGATTGCAAAGTGTTGTTTTATATGCATTACCAGAACTGGATGGGGCAATTGATACTGTCCCCCTTGGTGGTTTGGTGGGCGAAAATATTTATTTGATTCCAGAACGGGTACAGCGGTTAATTGGCAGGGTGAAAAGCTGGATTGCTTTGCGGCAAAAACCAACATCAGAAAAAAAAATTGCCATTATTTTATATGGGTTTCCGCCTGGTTACGGTGCTGTTGGTACGGCTGCATTATTAAATGTGCCACGCAGTCTCCTAAAATTGCTTCATGCACTCAAAGACCAAGGTTACACCATCGGAGATTTACCTGATGATGGCGAAGAATTAATTCGCTGGGTAAAACAAGCCGATGAAACCTTCATTCATACAGATAACTTCCCCGCATCCGTTAACGCCCGTACCCTAGAAAAATGGTTAGGATATCTGCGGATATCCCGCATTGAAAAACAATGGAAGTCTCTAACGGGGACTGGAATTAAAACTTATGGTGATGAGTTTCATGTTGGTGGTGTGCAGTTAGGTAATGTTTGGATAGGTGTACAACCACCTTTGGGGATACAAGGCGACCCGATGCGCTTGATGTTTGAACGAGATTTAACTCCCCATCCCCAATATGCTGCTTTCTATAAATGGTTGCAAAATGAATTAGCTGCTGATGCTGTGGTTCATTTTGGGATGCATGGCACTGTAGAATGGCTGCCTGGTTCTCCTTTGGGTAATACAGGTTATTCGTGGTCGGATATTTTGTTAGGAGATTTGCCTAATCTATATATATATGCGGCGAATAATCCTTCTGAGTCAATTTTGGCTAAGCGTCGCGGTTATGGTGTGTTGATTTCTCATAATGTCCCGCCTTATGGACGTGCGGGTTTGTATAAGGAGTTGGTGACGTTGCGGGATTTGATTGCAGAGTATCGAGAAGATCCACAGAAGAATTATGCCCTGAAGGAAGCGATTTGTAAAAAGGTTGTAGATACGGGGTTGGACGCAGATTGTACGTTTGAGGATGCGAAACGATTGGGTATTGCTTTTAGTCCGGAGAATGTACGGTTGTTTAGTGGTCATGCTTTTGACCATTATTTGGTGAAGTTGTATGAGTATTTGCAAGTTTTAGAGGGTCGGTTGTTTTCTTCAGGGTTGCATGTGTTGGGAGAAGCGCCAAATGAGGCGGAGTTGGCGGGGTATTTGGAGGCTTATTTTGGAGACGAACCGCACAGACGCCAAGAACGCCAAGAGGAGGAGAGGGAAATAAAGGATTTGCTGGCGAAAAGTACGGATGAGTTGATGAATTTGCTGCGGGGGTTGAATGGGGAGTATGTGCCACCTGCGCCTGGTGGTGATTTGTTGCGCGATGGGCCTGGTGTGTTGCCTACGGGGAGGAATATTCACGCGTTAGATCCCTATCGAATGCCTTCGGCTGCGGCGTATGAACGGGGACGGGAAATTGGGAAGAAAATTATTGCTCAGCATTTGCAGGAATATGGGAATTATCCTGAGACTGTGGCGGTGATGTTGTGGGGGTTGGATGCGATTAAGACTAAGGGTGAGTCTTTGGGAATTTTGTTGGAGTTGGTGGGGGCTGAACCTGTTAAGGAGGGAACAGGGAGAATTGTTCGTTATGAGTTGAAACCTTTGGCTGAGGTTGGACATCCGCGAATTGATGTGTTGGGCAATTTGTCGGGGATTTTTCGAGATAGTTTTGTGAATGTGATTGAGTTGTTGGATGATTTGTTTCAACGGGCTGTTGATGTTGAGGAACCACAGGAGCAAAATTTTATTCGCAAACATGCTTTGGCTTTGCAGGCGCAAGGGGTGGAAAATGTTTCAGCGAGGTTGTTTTCTAATCCGGCTGGTGATTTTGGTTCTCTGGTGAATGACCGGGTGGTTGATGGTAATTGGGATTCTGGTGAGGAGTTGGGGAATACTTGGCAAGGTCGCAATGTGTTCAGTTACGGTAGACAAGATAAGGGCCAAGCTAGACCAGAAGTTTTGAATCAGTTATTGAGGACGAGCGATCGCATTATCCAAGAAATCGATTCGGTAGAATATGGTTTAACTGATATTCAAGAATATTATGCCAATACTGGCGGTTTGAAGCAGGCGGCACAAAAGCAACGCGGCAAGCAGGTGACAACTAGCTTTGTGGAAAGTTTCAGCAAGGATACTACACCCCGTAATTTAGATGATTTGCTGCGGATGGAGTATCGCACGAAGTTAGTCAATCCCAAATGGGCCCAAGCAATGGCAACTCAAGGTTCTGGCGGTGCGTTTGAAATTTCTCAACGAATGACGGCGTTGATTGGTTGGGGTGGCACTGCAAATTTTACTGATGATTGGGTATATGACCAAGCAGCTGATACTTATGCGCTGGATGCAGAGATGGCAGAGAAGTTACGTAAGGCAAACCCTGAAGCTTTCCGTAATATTGTGGGGAGAATGATCGAGGCCCATGGGCGAGGTTTTTGGCAAGCTGATCAAGATAAGTTGGAAAAGTTGCGCCAGTTGTACGATTTAGCGGACGAAGAACTTGAAGGAATAACAGTGGGGTAATTCGTAATTCGTAATGACGCTCGAGGACTCGCTAACGTAATTCGTAATTAAGATATAGAAATCCTATTTTATTTTTGCGAAGTTGGGTACACCTTTATTACTTCTTCCCCACTCCCTACTCCCTACTCCCTCTAAATCAACTTGTACGCGATGCAAAAACTCATCTTAAACATCAATATAATTGGTATAAAACTGCTAATAAAGCTAAATGGAATAATCTTACTGAGGTACAGGCAGTTTATCCTCAAACAGAAGCTGTTGGGAATTTGACTGTTTTTAACATCAAAGGTAACAAATATCGCCTAATTGTAGATTTAGTTTACAGCGATCAAATAATTTATATTAAATATATTTTGACGCACGCAGAATACGATAAGGATGAATGGAAAAATGACCCTTACTTTTAATGGTAAAATTTATGCCGAATTGCTGGCTAAATATCAACCCAAAGTAATTAAAACAGATGAAGATAACAAACAAGCCATCGCGCTTGCTGAAGAACTATCACATAAAACTAACCGAACTTTAGAAGAGACAGCATTATTAGATTTGTTGATTACTCTAATAGAAAAGTATGAAGATGAATACTATCCAATTGGAGAATCAACACCACACTCAATGCTAATTCATTTAATGGATGCTCAGGGTTTAGAGCCAACTGACTTAGTAGAAATTATTGGCTCAAGAGAGGTCGTTTTTCAAATCATCAGTGGAAAACAAGAAATTACTCACGAACAGACTCAGGCTTTAGGGAAGTTTTTTCACGTTGATGCTAGTTTATTCGAGAATTAAGCGATCGCCCCAAAACGTTATGCTATCCTGAAACCATAATCGTGCTGATATCACCCCTTGGATCAACATGACAAAAGTAGAAGCAACTCAAGCACAAGAAAAATTTTCTGAACTCCTTGCCCTTGTAGAATCAACAGAAGAACGTGTTGTGATTGAATCAAAAGGGCAGGTGGTTGCAGCAGTAATTAGCTATGCCGACTTAAAGCGATTGGAAGCATTAGAAGATGCAATAGATGTTGCAGATTTTCAACGTGCAATAACCGAGAGTAACGGTGAATCTTATTCACTAGAAGAAGTGATTACTGACTATAACGAACTTCATGAGACTAATTTCACAGTTGAAAATATTTTGAATGGCTGAATCAGAGGTGCTTGCTTTACGTATTACAAAATCAGCCCGGAAGGATTTAGTCAATTTACAGCCAAAGTTTTTTAAGCAGGTGATGACTAAAATTTTGTTGCTACCGGAAGATCCTAGACCTCAAGATTGTAAGCAACTCAAGGGATATTCAGGTGTTTATCGAGTTGATCAAGGCGAGTATCGCATTCTCTACACAATTTCAGACGATGCAATCGAAGTTTTTCGAGTCGGCAAGCGCAATGATGATCAAGTGTATGAAAATCTGTAACGCTATTACAATCCTGAAAGAAATTTTTTCATAACTTACTTTGTAATGGCTAGCGATCGCATTTGATATCCTCTCCCCTACACCCCTAATTTTTGTAATTGCCGTGCAAATGCGATCGCCTCCTGTGCCGTTGTCACTTTCCCTTCTGCTGTGGCAATATTAATCTCTGTTAAAAGTTTGCCTATCACTGGTGAAGCGGGAATATTTAATGCTATAATAAGCTCCTTCCCACTAACTAATGGCGTGGGATGAGCGACCAGATCATCAGGGTTAAGGTAGCGGTTGATCAAGGGTGCGTAAGCGCTTAGCGAACTGTCACCAACCATCGCCTCTACCAAGTTATCAAGGGCTACAGCTAGCACTGCTGTGGCAGGGAACGCAACACCAGCGTCCTGAAAAAAGCAATACTGTTCTCGCAAGGACATATCCGCCACTTTGGCTTGTGGGAACAATCTTAGGACGGTAGTTATACCCCGAATTTCCGCACGGCTATAAGTTAATTCCTGAAGTTCGATTTCGGCTAGTTCTGGATTTGAATTGACAAGACAAGCGAGTTTGGCAATACCCAACCAAGTAGTTTTAACGGTATCGCGAACATTTTGTTGCAGTTCCACACCCAATTGTGGCCAGTTTGCTGTCAGTAAGGCAGTTGCTTTGTCCACTGCCGCTAGTTTACTCAAACTTTCATGGGTAGAGTTTTTGAACAAATGAGTTAGTAAACCATCTTCCCAAGCGCTAGTTATCCAAGGAGTACCCTGAGAGTTTGCTAGCAGATAGCCAATTTCTACCCTAACTCGTTCGGCTGCAACTGTGCAGATATGTGATGCCAAAGCCCGAATTGTCGCTTGGGTATTTGATTCAATAGTAAAACCAAGTTGAGCGGCTTGACGATAAGCCCGCATTAACCGTAAAGGATCATCTGCTAGATTTGCAGGTGATACCATTCGCAAAATACCCTGCTGTAAATCGGCATAACCTTGCAGAGGATCGATGATTTCTTGTGTATGAGGATTATAGGCGATCGCATTCACTCGAAAATCCCGGCGATGCAAATCAGTAACTAGACTATCTCCTTCTTGTTGGGCAAAGTCAGCCGTCGCTTGGGGAAACACTACACGGGCAATTTTGCGTTCAGAGTCGAGTAAGACAAAACCCGCTTGATAATGACGCGCGATCATTCTCGCCACCTTGACTGCATCAGATGGGATGATAAAATCTAAATCCAGGTATTCACGAGTTCTGCCAAGCATGGCATCTCGCACCGCGCCACCCACCATATATGCTGGTTGTGGCAACAATTCTAAGCTGAAAGGCCAATTTTTAGAATCTAGAGTAGAAGCAACTAAAGGAAGCATGTAATAAAAATCAACCCTGCAACTAATGAATAACAGTCTGGCTTAAGCTAGATTAACAATAAAGGCTCTAGAGTAGGTTCTATTATGTGTATTTGCGTCAACTGCCACTATGTAGACAGCTGTGCTACCTACCACGCTGTAGAAACGCAGCACCAACAGCCCCACTTAACCGAACACCCAACTTTTGATCCTAACGAACCTTCTATCAACGTCAACATTCGTACCAAAGAAGATGTGATTGAAATGGAGTGGGATGTTGTCGGTTGTCTCAGCTTTAAGCGAGAAATGGGCAAATGGTCGAAGTTGCGTCCAGGTGAATTAGTCCCAACATGACTAATAATTCGTAATGACGCGACGCTCCTGTGTCGCTCTAAGCGAAGCTATGCCGCAGGCTTTACGCTGACGCTATCGAGGACTCGCTCTAAGCGAAGCTATGCCGCAGGCTTTACGCTGCGCTAACGTAATTCGTAATTCGTAATTGATTGAAGTTTCAAACCTTTAGGTTTAGTAATGGAAAAAGTCAAATTTGAGTATCTTGATTTCAAATACCTGTATTCATCTATGGGGTAATAATTACGAATTAACGATTACGAATAATGTTGACTAGAGAATCCCAATCTTTTAAAATCACAAAATACGCTTTAGCACTGCATACGACGACTCCCGAATTAGGTTTAGCGGTGAGTAGTTTTTTGGGTGAAACTCGTTCTCAAGTATGGAATTTGGGACGTGATTTATCCAGTCATATCCATCAATATTTAATTGAATTCATACAACCTCAAACTTGGATAGATTTGGCGTTTATTGCTGTTACCAAAGGGCCTGGTGGCTTTACGGGCACTCGCATTGGAGTTGTCGCCGCCCGAACTTTAGGACAACAATTAGATATTCCGGTATTTGCTATTTCTACTTTGGCGGCGGTAGCTTGGTCAAAAGTCAAAACAAGTCAAAATGTCATGACTGTTGCTGTAGAAATGCCAGCACAACGAGGTCAAGTTTTTGGTGCTATTTATCAATCTACACCGGATAATTCTCAACTCATAACTTTATCGGCTGATGCTGTATTTACACCAGAAGCATGGCAAGCTAAGTTAACTAATTGGAATAGTGATTATCAATTAATACAAGCGCAATCAGGTTTAGCAGCAACAGTAACAAGTATATTAGAACTAGCTTATTTAGAATGGCAGTTGGGTAGGCGTCCTAATTGGTCGGAAGCTTTACCATATTACGGTCAACATCCAGTAGAAAATTAAAAGTATATTCAGTTGAATAGTTTGGTAATAAACAATGACACCTATTAGTGCGATGATTACTCCTATTTCAACTATTCCACCTTTGGAAAATGGAGACAAGCTGACTCGCATTGAATTTGAACGGCGTTATGATGCGATGCCTCAAGTCAAGAAAGCTGAATTAATAGAAGGAACTGTATATATGGCATCACCTTTAAGATTTAGAAGCCATGGAAAACCACATGCCTATGTGATAACTTGGTTGGGTTTTTACGAAGCTAATACCGCTGGGGTGGAATTAGGTGATAATACAACTGTACGCCTTGATGCAGATAACGAACCTCAACCAGATGCATGTTTAAGAATTGCCAATGGTGGACAGTCGCGGATAACTGAAGATGATTATATCGCAGGTGCGCCAGAGTTAATTGTAGAAATTGCCGCAAGTAGTGTTTCTATTGATTTGCATGACAAGCTAAAAGTGTACCGCCGCAATCAAGTACAAGAGTATTTAGTGTGGCGAGTTTATGAGGGTGAATTTGATTGGTTAAAATTAAAAGATGGAGAGTATATTCAGCTTGAATGTGATGCTAACGGTATTATATGCTCTCAAATATTTCCGGGATTATGGTTGGATAAATCTGCTCTAATAGCAGGGAATTTAGCAAAGGTTTTAGAGGTTTTGCAGCAAGGATTAGTTAGTGCTGAACATCAAAAATAGTGATAATTCAATAGGCGATCGCTACTTTTATCTTTTATTGCTATACCTCTTAATGGTAAAAATCCCAAGTTCTGACAGTCTTATCTTTACTAACGCTCACTATCTTATCAGAGTTTGTCACCACTCCTAATACCCAATCAGTATGACCAGCCAAAGTTTGTAATAATTTACCATTTTGCAAATTCCATATCTTCACATTATTATCCATACCTCCAGTAACTAAATATCTGCCATTATTACTAAAATTTACAGATGTAATTTTTGCTGTATTTTTATCAAAACTTTGTAATAGTTCTCCTGTTTGCCAATTCCATACTTTAACAGTTTTATCCCAACTACCACTAGCTAGACTTGTACCATCGGGATTAAAAGCAAGAGAACGTACTGTATCAGTATGAGCTGGAATCGTACTAATTAATTTACCTGTTTGTAAATTCCAGATTTTGATTTTTTTATCGATTCCCCCACTAGCAAATACCTTACCATTGGGATTGATAGCCACAGAAAAAATTTGTCCTCTGTGTCCCATAACAGTATGCGTTAATTTACCAGTGTGTAAATTCCAAAATCTCAATTTACCTTCTTGATCACCACTGATAATAGTATTTCCATCTGGACTAACAGCAACAGAATCAATCGGAGTAAAACATTCAGATACAGTTCTCATTAATTGATTTGTTTGTAAGTTCCAGATTTTGATAGTTCCATCACTACTAGAACTCACAAGGATCTGATCGTTATTAGTTAGTGCTAGAGATTTGATAGTACCAGTATGTCCTCTTAAAGTAGCTTTAACTTTGCTTGTCTCTAAATTCAAAATTTTTATAGTTCTATCTTTACTGCCACTGGCTAAAGTTTTACCATCTTTGCTGATGGCAGCAGACCAAATAGCGTCAGTATGAGCAGTTATTGTTTGAGGTAGTTTAATATCTGCTACTTTTTTAGTTAAGGTTTCTGTTGGAGTCGGGGTTTCTGTTGTTTGGATAGGCTTTTTCACCATAGAAAAAGTCATGAAATTAAACACAGAAAAAAGCCAGAAAATGAGAATGGCTAGTGAAGCAATCCCCATTGCATAACCCATTTTTAAACTCTTGTTCCAAGGAAAAGGAAGTTCTAAAGTTCCTTTTCCTGTTGTTTCAACAAGTGTTTTATTAATTAGTATTTGACGATAATCTTCTACTTGATATTGTTTGTTTTCTTGCTGATTTAATAGAATATTTCCACTGGCGATACTGACTGCTTCTTGCTGATATACCAGTTTTTTCTGTGCTGCTGAAATTTGGGAAAATCTGACTTCTGCATTATTAGAGATAAATAAATTCAGTAACATTCCTTGTTGTAAGGCAATGTGACTTTCCTCACGCATTTTTGTAGAGATTGCTATGCCTTGACGCGCAGGGATGTATTTATTAAAATCTTGGATGAAAACGCCTTCGATAAAATCTGGCGTAATCTCTCTGTCTACCTGTGAGACAATTCCGGTTTGCAAGCAAGTAAAAATATTTTCTAATAACAGAGGTTGGAGTTTGCCAGCAAAGTAATAACAAATAAAGTATGGGATGTGAGCGCGACCAAAATCGTCAAATCCATCGTTATAAAGCCAGCCAAATAAAGTTTGTTCAGCTGAGATTTGATATAAGTATACAGCTTTATATTCTGCGCTTGGTGGGTCATAAGCGTCCCAATTTTTGTAAACTAATTGTTGTAAAAAAAATTGCTGGACTTCTGGGGGGATTTCTTCACTTTTGAAGATTTTAAAGCCCACGCCAGCAAAGCTAGTATAAATAATTTGACCAAAAAGCTGAGACATGGCGAATCGGGGAACTAAGTAATACGCTAATGTGCTGGTGGCACATTATTTGGTTAGGAATGTCATTTGTAAATACAAATTAACAATGACGACATTAAAAGGGGTTATTCATTTTTTATACATATATAATAGCTGAAAAACTAGAGTTATTACTTGTTAATGTGCAATTCCGCTTTTGTGAATTTGACTTTGTGATTGTTCTTTGAGAGGGAGTTGTTCTGGTGAGAGATTGAAAAATCCAAATGCGAATAATAGAGAACTGAAGATTCCTAATAAGCTAACACTTACTAGAGATAATACTAAAATGTATCTTCGGATTTGTGGTGATAGCACTTGTCCGATAAATAAACTTTGGGAAAGTCCGTTTGCTAGGTTTTGTTGGGCAAGAAAATGGTGATGTTTATTTAATTCTGCTAATAACCAAAGTAATGGTTCAGCAGCGCCTCTAGCCCTGAGAGCGGCGACGCCTTCCATAGAGACGATGGGAATGGCTGAGTAGAATTTTTGATAGTTAGCTTTGACTGCATCAAGGCGAGAAATTAGGGGTTGGAGACTCTGTTCAATTTTTAATTGAGTGACGGTACTCTGTTCTAAAAGGTCACATTTTGTGAGAATAATGGCAAAGGCGTATTTGATGCGATGTTGAGATACGAGGGATGCGATCGCAACTACTTGATGAAAGACTTCATCCAAGGATTTATTATACTCAGCATCGTGCAATAAAGAATGGGCGTTAATAAATACGCAGCATCCATGAGATGCGAGGATCATTTCTTGAAAGTCTGGGTTACGAATATCGCATGATTCACCTGGTATATCCCACCAACGAAAGTCACACAGGGTTTTTTTACCGAAGAGGTTATCGCGTTTTAAGCTGAAGTTAAAGCTGGTAATTTTAATTGTCGCGGGTGGATATAAGTTTGTGCGGGCAACATGGCTGAGAATTTTTTCCATGTTTGTTTGCACTTCGGTGTCTTGGCAATCAAACCAAAAATCATGGGGTTTATCGGCGTTTAATTCGGCGTAGCTTCCTGCTAAAAAAACTGTTTTGCCAACGCCGCGTTGACCGATGCTTAATAGGCTAAAGGTTTTAGGATTTTTTGTCATAGAGGTGTTTATTTAGGAGGGGGGAAAATAACCGCCAAGGTAAGAGGGTTTAAAGGATTTTTGGGGTGTGATTATTAGAAGCCAAATCCACGGAGGAATTGGAAGAGGAAGGCCATGGGGTTACTGCCACCACGACGACCGCGACGACGGGAAGAGGAGGAGGTAAAGGCTAGGGTGAATTGGCGGAAGCTATAGCCTGTTCTGGAGTTGGATGATAAATTTAAGCCGTTGCCGTTGGAGAGGCGAGTCTGGTCTTCTGCAAAGGAATCTATCGCGGTTTGTTGCAGGAAAAATCCTTCAAATCCACCGTTGATTTTCTCTTCTTCTGCGGTTGAAAGGTCGGTTAAGTAATCTGATTTTTTGATTTTGTCTGAGTTGGAGTTAGTCATAGTTTTGAGTGGGTCTAGTAGGATAAAAATTTGAGGTGGTCTCCAGGTATGGAACGTAATTGTTGCAATTCTCCTTGGATTTGAACTTCACCTTTATCTAGTAAAACAACCCAATCGGAACGTTCAATTACGCTGGGGCGATGAGTAATCATGATGGTGGTTTTACCCTGACGATGTTTTAGTAATCTATCTAAAACGTTGGCCTCGCTGACTGGATCTAATCCGGCTGTAGATTCATCTAAAATGAGGATAGGTGGATCTGTCAGGATGCCTCTTGCTATTGCTAATCTTTGTCTTTGTCCTCCTGATAAATTGGCACCGAATTCGCCTAAAACTGTTTGGTATTTGTTAGGCAATTGACTGATAAAATCGTCAGCATCAGCAATTTGACAGGCTCTAACTATTTGCTCAAATGAGATGTAGGGTGTGCCTAAGCGGAAGTTTTCTACAATACTACGACTCCAAAAATGCGCGTCTTGCGGCACGTAGATGACTTGTTGACGTAGACATTCTAGGGATAAGTCTTGTAGGTTGAAGCAATCTACACGGATATTACCGGAATTTGGTTGGTATAATCCAGCAATCATTTTGGCGAGGGTGCTTTTTCCACAACCTGATTTACCGATGAGTGCGATCGCCCGTCCTCCCGGTAATGTGAGGGAGAAATTCTCCATTAACTCTAGTCTTCCGGCGTGGTGGAAGTTGAGACGGTTACAGATAATATCTGCACCACCTGGAATTTGAGCATATGGTTTCTGCGTGTTTCCCGTTGTTTCTGGCGTTGCATCTATAACTTCACCCAATCGACTCACTGCCGTTTGTGTGCGGTAATATTCATCGACTAAGCCAATTAAAGAACCCATTAAAGCCAGGACATTTCCTTGCAGACTGTTAAAAGCTAAGAGTTGTCCAATACTCAACTCTTTATTAATTACCAATAAACTACCAAAACCTAGTAACGCAATACCCCCAATACTACTGACCATTTGAGAAAAAACACTATTGATAATACCAATTTGAACAGTGTTAAAAGTAATATTTGCTAAACGTCCAAACCGGGTTTGAAATTCTTCCCAAAATTGCGGTGCAGCATTAGTTGCTTTAATCACCAACGCACCTTTAAAAGTTTCTACTAATACCCCTTGATTTTCTGAGGATAAGACTAATAAGTTGCGGGTTGCTTGTTGTAAAACTGGCATGAAAGGTAGTGTTAAACCAGTCATCAACACACCAATCATCGTCACAGCAAGCGTTAACTTCCAGCTATAGAATACCATGAAGCTAAAAGAAATCGTAGCTACGAAAAACTGGCTAGGCAGTAAAGCCACGACTTGCGAAACTAATTGATTAATCTCATTAATATCTCGAAGACGGCTAACAATTTCACCACTACGCCTAGTTTCGTAATAACTCAGAGGTAAATGTAAAATTTTACGTCCAAATTCGAGGACAAATCCTAACTGTAATCTTTGGCTAAAATGAGCTATTAAAGTTGATTGTAATAATTGCAGTACGCCATTAAATAAACTCATCACCACCACAGCAACAATCACCACCGTGAGTAATTGCGTATCTTGTCTAACTAAAACATCATCTGTAAGAACTTGCAGAAGAAATGGACTAGCTAAAGACAAAAGACCCAAAACAATATTGATGAGTAAAACCCCAAAAATTAAACCGCGATACGGTAAGATGCGTTTAACAAATCGTCCAAAACCAGTTGTAACTTCCGATGGCAATTGCACAGAAGGAGATTCTGGATCTAACTCCAACAGCAACATAATGCCATTCCATGATCCTGCCAACTCCGCATGACTAAGATGACGAATACCCAAAGCCGGGTCAGCTACAACATATTTATTACCACGCTTACCATATAAAACTACCCAATGATAGCCTTTCCAATGAATAACCCCTGGTAAAGGAACTTCTTGCAGACTATTTAAAATTTCTGGAGAAGCCTTAACAGAACGAGTTTTAAATCCGAGATTTTCAAATCCTCTCTTTAAACCCAATAAAGTTGTTCCCAACTGCCCAGTTCCGACAGCTTCACGACTGCGGGTAATACTAATCATGCGTCCATAATACTTACAAATGGAAGCAAGACAAGCAGCACCACAATCCTCCTCACTAAGTTGGAGAACACATTGATAATTATTGCGGCGCATAGGAATAATTCGTAATTCGTAATTCGTAATTAAGATACAGAGAAACAAACACTATGGAAAAATAGAGAAGATAAATATCCTCTCTCTGTATCTCTGCGTCTGGAGCGTCTCTGCGTGAGATTAAAAAACCAATTACACCAAACGCAAAAATATCAAATAACTAAATATTCGATATCAAACGCATTTTGCGTAAGACAAACGTCATAACTGTCTCTTGACGAGAGATGATATCTGCTTTGCCCTCCATACCTGGTAGAAGTTGACATTGATGTTTACTGTCACCTACGTACATTTGCTTGGGTTCTATAATTACTTCATAAGCAGAAACCTGTTTTTCGGAATTTTGGACAATATCTCTAGGTACAGTTTTAACTTTGCCCTTCAGAGTACCGTAATCCGGGAAAGGACACGCAGAAACTTGCACTTGTACGTCTTGCCCTGCTTTAACTTTGTCAATATCACTAGGAGAGACTTGAGTTTTGAGGATTAAAGGCGCATCTTGAGGGGCAATATAGGCAATGGCTTCTCCTGGGCGGACGATTTGTTGGGCGTTACGCAGTTGGAGTTGGAGGAGAGTACCAGTAGTAGAAGCACGGATAATGGTTTGCTGAAGATCGTTATTTAATTGTTGTAGTTCTTTTTGATTGCGATCGCGTTGTTTTTGCTGTTCTAATTTTTGTTGCAGCAATGTCTGGTTTTCTTTACTCAACGCTGCTAGGGTAGCTTTACCTTTGGCTGTTTCTTGGCGAATGCGTTGCATCGCTACAGTAACAGTTGAGTTGCTGGGGTTGAGGGCGGTTTCAGCACGTTTTAAGTTAAGTTGAGCAACTGTCAAGGCTTGTTGCTTCTCATCTATAAGATTTTTGGTTGAAAGTTTCGCTTGTTCTAGCTTGGCTTGGGCAGTATTGACGGCTTGTTCTTTCTCTTCTATCAAGGTGCGAGGAATCGCCCCAGAAGCAGAAACTTTTCGCAACCTGTCGCGTTGGGTTTTTGCTAGTTTCAGTTCTTCTTCGGCTTCTTTGACAGTTACAGATATTACTTGTTCTTTCTGTAATCTTTCCAGTTGAGCTTTTGCTAATTGTACAGCAGCTTCTGCTTGATTTTTATCCGCCTGGGCTTTAACTTGTTCGTCTTGATAGTTGCGTTCCGTTCCTGTCAACTCAGCTTCAGCGGCGGCGACGTTGCGATTAACTAAGCTGGTTTCTGCGGCTATTTGCGATTCGAGATTTTTGATTTGGGCGTTAATTTGCTGGATTTGCAATTCGCTTTGTTGAATGCTGCTTTGCAGTTGGCTTTTCTGAGTTTGCAGACGCGAGTCATCTATCTGGGCGATCGCATCTCCTTGTTTGACTTTTTGATTTTCACTCACCAAAATTTTGGTAACTGTGCCTTCTACCGCTGCTTGAACTAATCGTAAATCTCCGGCTGGGCGAACTGTAGCTGCAACCTTCACAGCAGTACTGTATTTAAGAACTGTAGATAAAGCAACTGCCCCACCAAAAATAGTCAATATAAAAGCACTCCCAATAATTACCCAAGGACTAATCCTGGGGAGAAACTCATTTCCTTGAATTGCTGGTAATTGTTCAGGAGTCGGAGTTTCTAGCATAGTCATATCAGTAAATAAAGATAATTTTATAAATGTTAAAAAAGAGAAAGGGTAAAATATAAACTTGATAATTTACCCTAGATATCTACCTTTGAAGATGCGATTAATTCACGAGAACTAATCGCACTAATTCATTCATTTACAGATTGATGCTGAATAATTCATGAGCAAAGGTATTGGTGTTAGCAGCACCGATCACACGGGTTACTTCGCCACCATTGCCATTAGATTTCACGCTAGAAATGGAAGCTAGTTGTTGCTGAGAGAAACCAGTACCAACAACGTTATTGAGGTCGATACCGCCAACAGAACCAATACTCAAACCACCAGCGATCGTTTCTTCTTGAGCAGCAGATAAATCAACTAGTAAATCAGATTTGTTGAAGTCAGACATGATTTTTACCTCTATTGTGATGTGATTGAACTAATGGGATAGGTTAATAGAAACTACAGATTGATGCTGAACAATTCTTTAGCAAAGGTATTGGTGTTAGAAGCACCGATTACGCGGGTTACTTCACTACCATCTTTACCAGATTTCACGCTAGAAACAGATGCTAGCTTTTGTTGAGAGAAACCAGTACCAACAATGTTCTTGAGGTCGATACCTTCAAGAGAACCGATGCTTAAACCACCAGCGATCGCTTCTTCTTGATCAACAGATAAATCAACTAGTAATTCAGATTTATTGAAATCAGACATGATTTTTACCTTTATTGTGATGTGACTGAACTAATGAAACAGATGGATTAAAATTACAGCTTAATGCTGAACAATTCATGAGCAAAGGTGTTGGTGTTAGCAGCACCGATTACGCGGGTTACTTCACTACCATTGCCATTAGATTTCACGCTAGAAACAGAAGCTAGTTGTTGCTGAGAGAAACCAGTACCAACAACGTTGTTGAGGTCGATACCACCAACTGAACCTAGACTTAAACCACCAGCGATCGCTTCTTCTTGATCAACAGATAAATCAACTAGTAATTCAGATTTATTGAAATCAGACATGATTTTTACCTTTATTGTGATGTGACTGAACTAATGAAACAGATGGATTAAAATTACAGCTTAATGCTGAACAATTCATGAGCAAAGGTGTTGGTGTTAGCAGCACCGATTACGCGGGTTACTTCACTACCATTGCCATTAGATTTCACGCTAGAAACAGAAGCTAGTTGTTGCTGAGAGAAACCAGTACCAACAACGTTGTTGAGGTCGATACCACCAACTGAACCTAGACTTAAACCACCAGCGATCGCTTCTTCTTGATCAACAGATAAATCAACTAGTAATTCAGATTTATTGAAATCAGACATGATTTTTACCTTTATTGTGATGTGACTGAACTAATGAAACAGATGGATTAAAATTACAGCTTAATGCTGAACAATTCATGAGCAAAGGTGTTGGTGTTAGCAGCACCGATTACGCGGGTTACTTCACTACCATTGCCATTAGATTTCACGCTAGAAACAGAAGCTAGTTGTTGCTGAGAGAAACCAGTACCAACAACGTTGTTGAGGTCGATACCACCAACTGAACCTAGACTTAAACCACCAGCGATCATTTCTTCTTGAGCAGCAGATAAATCGACTAATAAATCAGATTTGTTGAAGTCAGACATGATTTTTACCTCTAGTTGATGTGACTGAATTAATGAAACAGATGGATTGAAATTACAGATTGATGCTGAAAAATTCGTTAGCAAAGGTATGGGTGTTAGAAGCACCGATCACACGGGTTACTTCACTACCATCTTTACCAGACTTAACGCTAGAAACAGAAGCTAGTTGTTGCTGAGAGAAACCAGTACCAACAATGTTTTTGAGGTCGATACCGCCGCCAACTGAACCGATGCTTAAACCACCAGCGATCGTTTCTTCTTGAGCAGCAGATAAATCAACTAATAATTCAGATGTTTTGTTGAAGTCAGACATGATTTTTACCTCGATTAAATTTGATTAATGTTGAGTTTTAGATTTGGGTAGTTAGTCAGTTTTATTTTTTTTATTTACTGCATAATTCATGCATAAAAGCAAGATATCATTACAGGACTAACTGTTTTTATTTGAGTAAGAAACTTGTGTTTGTTTCATGTTTAAACTCTAATTCAAAAAAAAGAATAATGTCCATGAAAATCGACATGTAAAAAGGACAAAACAGTTACAGTTTTTTCAAAACAAGATAGGTAAAACAACTCAAAACTCTAACGAAAAGCAGTTTTTAACTTATTCGCCAGTTTGATAAGTTTTAAGAGGTTAGATATTAAGAATAAAAATAAAACAATAATGTCCCTAATATTAAAAATTGAGATAAAAAAGAAAAATCAGCACCAGAATATCTGATGCTGATTGCTAAAACTTCAGCCGTATATTGGGATTTTTAAATATTAATTGAAAAGGTCAAGCTACTCAAAAAATAAATATAATAACTCTTCTATGTTTGATGATTAAACATCTACACAGTTTTATTTATGACGTTGTAAATTATTTTTGTATGTCTGTTAGTTTGTACTTTTGAATATTAGCTTTGCTGAATCAGCAAGTTAAATTTTGACAAATAAAGTTTAGTGGAGAGCAGTAAATAAAAGATGATTTTCCTATATTCATTCTTTAGCCTCTGCAAATCATAATTTATAACAATCATCATGCTGACAACATCCTTTTCTGAGTAAGTTACAAGTTGTCAAAGGAGACATTACTAGGGATTTATTGTTATATTACGAGTCTTTTGAGTGAAACTTGTTGTCGTTTCTGTTTTTGAAACGGGGAATGGACTTCTGTGCGAGACGCTATGTGTAGCTTGCTTAAGCGAAGGGGTACGTTCTCATGTCAAAGATGCTACGCGTAGATAGAAAGCTGCATGATGCGATTTTAGTTTTTGGAGTTGGGACAAGAAAATGAGAAATTATAGTTATGCTGGCTTTCGCCAGACTCTAGTATGTCAAAATGAAGATGACCGAAACCTCAAGGTGAGCGATCGCTCCTAAAGCTAGACAAAGGATTGACCTGAGCAATGGCAGACCCAACAAATCATAATGAAGCTGGCGAAGTAGCTCCCAGTGTCGCTGAAGACAATGCTCCTAGCACCAACGAACCAGTAGCGACGGATATACCTACTGCCAACGCGCCAGATCCCAAAGCCGCGAACCCAGAAACTAACCCCAACGCTGCCAAAGAAGCTGCACCACCCAAGCGAGAAAAACCCGCCGCCGCTAAAGCAGCGAAAAAAGAAAAAGCTCCAGCTGTTGAAGACAAGCCATTTGTAGAGTTTATACAACAAGATTACTTGCCTGCGTTACAAAAGGCGATCGCTCAGCAAGGAGTACAAGATTTACAGGTGTCTTTTGCTAAGCAAAAAGTTCCGATTACAGGCTTTAATTCAACCGAAGAGTATTGGCAAGTCATTGGCAGTTGGCAAAACGGGTTACGCCAGTTTAACTTGTATTTCCCTGAAGAAGACATCCAAGGGAAAAAGGGATTTTCCTGTAATGAAGGTAAAAAACCTAGCACCCTTGAGTCATTCCTCATTGATGAGCGCAAAATCACATTAGACCTATTGGTGTTTGGCTTGGTACAACGCTTGAATGGTCAAAAGTGGCTAGGTAGAAATTAACTAAGTTCGTGGAAATGATAGGTGACGGCTCCAGAAATGGGGTCGTTGTCTATTTTCACATAACCTGATTTCAGTATCTCCTTAAGAACAGCCTCTACTTCCGCAAAGCTAGCACCCGTTGCCTTCACACCTTGAGTCACAGTCAAAAAACCACCCTTACTTTCTGCTGCTTCGAGCAGTTTAACCATGAGTTGGTTACCAGTTGGGTGATGAACTTGAGAAGCAACAGCAGATTGATTGAGAGGTACACCCAAAGGAGATAAACCAGCTTTTAACCTTAGTTTCAGTTCATATTCATCAACCATACTAGGGATCAAAAATATATCCACCAACTGCCCTACATATAAAAAACCCAAAGTACATAGCCACAACAAACCTGTAAATACCTTGCCATTATATAAACGGTGCAGCCCTCCCACACCAAAAAAACCGACTGCACAGAAGATATAAGAGACAAGAAGACGGTCTTTATTCTGATTGTTTTCAAGATTCATCTTGCTTTTAGCCCTTTGGATTCGCTCTTGTTATCTAAGATGGTTTTTCCACACTAGCTAAATCTTTAACGAGTGGTGGAAACCCCACAAATCACATCCCTTACACCCCTAGTTTAGCGACTACCAATTTATGATTTACGATTCCGCAACGATTTGGCTATTGTTGCAACTCTTAACGTTTTTCTGACGAGTTTCTCACCCGTACCTTGGTAGACTAATTTCTATACAAATTGATTATTGTCGGCTGTTACGCCTTGTCAAAGCATTACCTTTGGCTTTCGGGTGTACTCATGATCATAAAAGATACTCATTGCAATCAAGACATGGTAGATTCCCTAAAAAAACCAGGCTTTGAAGAAATGCGGCCAGGGATTAAAATCCCGGCAAAAGAAACCTTGTTAACACCTCGGTTTTACACTACCGATTTTGATGAGATGGCGCGGATGGATATTTCCGTCAACGAAGACGAGTTAAAAGCCATTCTAGAGGAGTTTCGCGCCGACTACAATCGTCATCACTTTGTTCGGGACACCGAGTTTGAACAATCCTGGGATCATATTGACGGGGAAACTCGGCGGTTATTCGTGGAATTTCTAGAACGTTCATGTACAGCAGAGTTTTCGGGCTTTTTGCTGTATAAAGAATTGGGCCGTCGTTTGAAAGACAAAAGCCCAGTCTTGGCTGAGTGCTTTAACCTGATGTCACGAGATGAAGCCCGTCACGCAGGCTTTTTGAATAAAGCCATGTCGGACTTTAACCTTTCTCTAGACTTAGGGTTTCTCACTAAGAGCCGTCAGTATACCTTCTTTAAACCGAAATTCATCTTTTACGCTACTTACCTTTCGGAAAAAATCGGGTATTGGCGCTACATCACCATTTATCGCCATTTAGAAGCACATCCCGAAGACCGGATTTATCCAATTTTCCGATTCTTTGAAAACTGGTGTCAAGACGAAAACCGTCATGGCGACTTCTTTGATGCAGTGATGAAATCTCAACCACAAATCCTGAACGACTGGAAAGCTAGACTGTGGAGTCGGTTTTTCCTGTTGTCGGTGTTTGTCACAATGTATCTCAATGACATCCAACGCAAAGACTTTTATGCATCAATTGGGTTGGATGCGCGAGAATATGACATCTATGTAATTAAGAAGACTAACGAAACCGCAGGTAGAGTCTTCCCTGTGATGCTGGATGTAGAGAATCCAGAGTTTTATGAGCGGTTAGACCTTTGTATAAAAAACAACGAAAAGCTAACAGCGATCGCTAACTCTAACACTCCCAAATTCCTGCAATTCTTCCAGAAGTTGCCACTTTACATCTCTAACGGTTGGCAGTGCTTGCGCCTGTACTTGATGAAACCGATAGATGCTGCTGTTGCACAAGGCACAGCTCGCTAGAGGGTTATAGTTTTTACAAAAACTTCAGTAGTTCTGTCTAGTACAGGACTATTTTTTTGCTAAAAAAGCAATCCTGCTGGGGACGCGGGGACGCAAAGAAGCAAACAGAGATATACCACCCCATTCCCCATTCCCTGTGGGTTGAGCGTTCGCGCAGCGTCTCCGACAGGAGAAGTCGAAACCCACTGCTCATTCCCAATGACTAATGACCAATGACCAATGACCTCTCAAACCAATTATGGACAGCAAATCAAGATTTAGCACAAGCTTGCTTAGAGCATCCTTTTGTGCAAGGAATTGCTAATGGTAGCCTTGAGCGGTGGAAATTTGCTTACTATGTAGGGCAAGATGCTTTTTTCTTGCAAGCTTTTGCTCGTGCTTATAGTCTTGCTGCGGCAAAAGCACCAGACTGGATAGGATTTACTATATTTCACAATCTAGTTGGTGGTGTTGTAGAAGAACTGCGACTACATGAAAGCTATGCTGCCCAATGGGGAGTTAACTTACACTCTGTAGAACCTGGTGCAGCTACCCGTCGCTATACTGACTTTTTGTTGGCTACTGCTTGGAGTGGCGATGTTGGTATAACTGCTGCGGCCATGTCTCCTTGTATGCGTCTTTATGCTTTTTTAGGAAAACAGTTGGCTGATGGGGGAATTCCCAATCATCAGTATACCGATTGGATTCGTACTTACAGTAGCGCAGATTTTCAACCATTAGCACAACAATTAGAAAATTTGGTTGATAATTATGCTGCTGCCAACGCTTTGATTTACTCTACTTACCGTTATGCAATGCTGTGTGAGCAAGATTTTTTTCAAGCTGCCTGGATGGTTTAGCAGTCTATGAGATGCAAAATTGCCAACGCTATGATTAAAGTAACCAGAAATCTCAAACTCTTTATTCTCTCTGCGCCTCTGCGCCTCTGCGTGAAATAAATCATCCCGCAATTATGCAACGCCGAAATAATTATGTCTACTCGTCCTATTTATCTCGATTGTCACGCCACTACACCTGTGGATGAACGGGTAATGGCCGCTATGATGCCTTATTTTACAGAATACTTTGGCAATCCATCTAGCATTAATCATATTTATGGTTGGGAGGCAGAAGCTGCTGTTAAACAGACGCGAGAAATATTAGCAGCAGCAATTAATGCTACTCCTGAAGAGATTGTATTTACCAGCGGTGCAACTGAAGCTAATAATTTAGCTATTAAAGGTGTCGCAGAGGCTTACTTTCAAAAAGGTCAGCATATTATGACTGTGGCTACTGAACATAGCGCAGTTATTGACCCTTGTAAATATCTCCAAACACTCGGTTTTGAAGTTACTTTTCTCCCAGTCAATCAAGATGGACTAATTGATTTAGCAAAATTAGCAACAGCCTTTCGTCCCGAAACGATTTTGGTGTCGGTAATGGCGGCAAATAATGAAATTGGTGTGTTACAGCCGTTGACAGAAATTGGCCAAATGTGCCGCGATCGCAATATCATTTTTCATACAGATGCAGCTCAAGCGCTTGGTAAAATCCCCCTTGATGTCCAAGCAATGAAAATTGATTTGATGTCATTAACTGCACACAAATTATATGGCCCGAAAGGCATCGGTGCGCTATACGTCCGCCGGCGCAACCCCAGAGTACAACTCGCACCTCAGCAACATGGTGGTGGACACGAGCGGGGGATGCGTTCTGGTACATTGTATACACCGCAAATTGTCGGCTTTGGCAAAGCCACAGAAATCGCTCTAGCAGAACAAGCCACAGAAACCCAACGCCTCACCGAATTACGGCATAGTTTGTGGCAAAAGCTTTCACAACTACCGGGGATACATCTCAACGGACATCCCACCCAACGCCTAGCAGGAAACTTAAATATTAGTGTTGAGGCGGTAGATGGGGCTGCACTGTTGCTAGGATTGCAACCAGTAATGGCAGTATCTTCTGGGTCTGCCTGTTCGTCAACAACTACTGCACCCTCTCATGTTCTCACAGCATTGGGACACACCGAACAACTAGCCTACGCCTCAGTGCGATTTGGCATAGGACGGTTTAACACCCAAGCAGAGATCGATACTGTAGCACAACATGCGATCGCAACTATTCAAAGTCTACGTAAACAAGCGACTTTGGTGTAGGGAATCGAGAACTCAGGGCCCCACTCCCTCCGGGAGCGGGGATTAGGGGTAATGGGAATTGGGGACTGGTGTATATCTCTGTTTGCTTGTTTGCGTCCCCCTCATCCCCCTCATCCCTCAATAAGGATCTGAGCTAAATCGTCCCCTTTTCACGCTTCTGAGGTAATATCCTGATGTTGGGATGTTTCTGAGGTTAAATGTATCGCCTCTGGGAACTCTCCAAATTTTGTAGTCATAAAAGCTCAAAGGTGTTCGGGGTTTGCATTCTTCTGGTGGATGATCTCCTAGTACAAAATATGCTGCACCTCTGCCGATGACTTTTGCCAGACCATTTTTATCGATAACAACAGATGTCTCCTCACTAACGGCTATTCCTAAAGCACTGCGCGATACACCATCCTGAATTTGACGAGCAATAAAAGCCATAATTCGACCCATTCTTTTGCGTCTGTCGAAGTGTGTATCAACTATGGTTCCTTTCAAATAGCTCCAGTGAAAAAAGTTGTAGGTAAAGGTAATATTCTGATAAGGATCTTCAAGCGCGTCTTTTGTCTCAATACTCTCTTCACAAGCGCAAGAATCATAAATGAACTCACTTTGAATCATTGCACCTGCACTAGTGCCACCAACACCACCACCTCTGGCGTAAACTGATTTGACAGCAGCCTCTAGAGCAGTGTTTTTCCAATTACGGATATATTGACATTGGTCGCCGCCAGCAAAGAAAATTACCTCAGCGTTTTTCACTTTTTCAATGATCGCTGCTCTGTTTGCGTCTTGTCTATTGCTAATGACAAGAGTTTGGACTGAATTGACGCCTCTCATCCTGGAAATTAGCCGATTGTACTCGTCATCTCCATAAGCGCGAATGACCACAACATCTATTTTGGTGGCACAGTCAGTGCATCCTCTAACTTGATTAATCATCCACTGAATAGCGTCATCTATATCGGGGCCACCCCCACCTAAGCTGAGAACCGGCCCGCCTAAAGCAGGGCGGACAATGACGGTATTGTCCTGGAAGTAGCCTTTCAGGTATGCTGTAAGACGGGATATGAATAAACTTCCCATCCTAAACAAATAAGTTACTGCATTCTGCAAGCGTTGTACTATGTTTGGGGATGCCTTTGTCATGCTAGCCTTTGAAAGCAAACTGCAATTATTGCTAACTCTCTCATCACAAAGCCGAAATTCCCAGCGTACAGGGCTTGTACTGTTTTTTAACGCAAAATAACGCAGAGTAATAATTGATTCTCTGCACTAATCTGCAAAAACCTCAATATTACTCAGTAATCCGCTGTGATTTTTGAAATTGCTTGCGTGGGTTGGGAGTAGGGAGTGCAGAAAAAGCCTTTTCGATTGGTAGACTGAAGTGCTGACTACGAACGTAGCTAAAAAGTGGCGATCGCATTTCTACTATATTAGTATTAGGCTGATTAATCAAAAGCGGACTGTGACCACTACAATACACTGGCGGGAGCGAGTTGGTAATCAACGAGATTGGGTTTGGCGTGGCTGGCAAATTCGCTACACCTATATCCGTCCTGCTCAAAATTACGACAAGACAACACCCCTAATTTTGCTACATGGCTTTGGCGCTTCTATTGGTCATTGGCGGCATAACTTAGAGGTTTTAGGTGAGTATCACACAGTCTATGCTCTAGATATGTTGGGTTTTGGTGCCTCTGAAAAAGCCCCAGCTAATTACAGCATCGAACTTTGGGTAGAACAGGTTTACGACTTTTGGAGAACATTTATCCGTAAACCAGTAGTTTTAGTGGGTAATTCCAATGGTTCATTGATTTCTCTGGCTGCTGCTGCTGCTCATCCCGACATGGTACAAGGTATAGTGATGATGAGTTTACCAGACCCGTCATTAGAGCAAGAAGCAATTCCGCCAATTCTGCGACCAGTCGTTAGAGCGATTAAAAATATTGTTGCCTCTCCGTTGATATTGAAACCTGTGTTTCATCTAGTCCGCCGTCCAGGTGTAGTACGCCGTTGGGCAAGTCTTGCTTACGCCAACCCAGAGGCTATTACCGATGAACTAATCGAAATTTTAGCTGGCCCTCCCCAAGACCGGGGTTCTGCTAGGGCTTTCAGTGCTTTATTTAAAGCCGCAATTGGCATGAGCTTTAGCCCTAGTGTCAAGTTAATGTTACCAACCTTAACAATTCCCATGCTTTTGATTTGGGGGCAAAAAGATCGGTTTGTTCCCCCAGTGCTTGCTAGTCAATTTATTCAATACAACGAGAAACTAGAACTACTCAATTTAGATGATGTGGGGCATTGTCCTCATGACGAATGTCCAGAAAAAGTTAACCAAGCCATTTTAGAACGAATTGAGAAATGGATTGGCGATCGCATCACCGAAAATTAAATCAGTTATCAGTTTTGGGCGAATAGAATTCGCTACTACACAAGCGAAGTCCGCCTGCGCGGACTAACCAAAAATTAGGTCTTTCAAACCCACGGAGGTGGGTTTTGTCTGTGTAGCCAAGCCAGTGCGTTGGGGAAACACTGCGTTGCGCGGGTTCCCAAGGCACTCCGTTGGGCGGCTTTGCCGACTTGAAGGAAGTGCCGTTGCGTTGAAGCAAGTGTTGTCGGCTTTGCCGACTTGTAGACGCCCGGAGGGCGGCTTCCCACAGGGTAGCAACTGGCGCGCGATTTCCAATCGCTTTACTACTAGCCAATCGAAGCTTGGCTAGTATCAACATCTGTAGTGCCGTTCACCGAACGTGCCACAGAAACCATTCTATCGAGAATTTCTTGGCTAGGAACCTTGCCTTTTAATACCACAGTGCTGCTAGTTTGAGCAACCCACAGAGTTTCAACATCAGTAAGTTGGGAATCTTGATCAAATGCCAATGCTACCCGCTTTGCCAATCCACTTTGATCATATTCTCCGTTTAATCCTACACGCTCTGGAGGTATGGATTGAGTAGTGGTGGCTGCACTAGTGCTAACAGCTTGTGGAACGTCCTGTGGAGTAGGATTTACTTCTGCGTTTTGGGGTTTTTCCATCCCAAAGAGTCTTTTTAACCAACTCATAAAAATTTTTCTCCAAAATAAAAGGGCTTATTCCTTTGAGTATAAAAGCTTAGTGACAATGCAGCATCTGCCTATGAAAAGATATGTACTTTGATAGATTAATGCTTACAGGATGATTTCTGGACAATTTTTCTTTAGGATTGCAACGAGTGCAACCATTGAGTTTAAAATAGAAAATCTGACTTAAAATTAGTGCGGCAGTAAGTCTAGCGCAGCCGTTAGTTGAGTTTGCGTTCCTCGAATACTGCTTAACGCCTCTATTGGCAAGATGAAACACACATTATCAGTTCTAGTAGAAGATGAAGCGGGTGTTCTCTCCCGTATTTCTAGTTTATTTGCCCGTCGTGGTTTTAATATTGAGAGCCTCGCTGTTGGGCCAGCCGAGCAGGGAGGAGTTTCTCGAATTACGATGGTTGTACCTGGTGACGATCGCATTATTGAGCAACTCACCAAGCAATTATATAAGTTAGTTAACGTTCTCAAAGTACAAGATATTACCGAGACTCCTTGTGTAGAGAGAGAATTAATGCTTTTGAAGGTGAATGCTACTAGTAGTAATCGCTCAGAAGTAATCGAATTGTCTCAAATTTTTCGGGCGCGAGTCGTTGATGTCGCGGAAGATTCTCTCACTTTAGAAGTTGTAGGAGATCCAGGTAAAATGGTAGCGATCGTGCAAGTGCTGCAAAAATTTGGTTTAAGGGAAATTGCCCGCACTGGCAAAATCGCCTTAACCCGTGAATCAGGCGTGAATACTGAGTTACTCAAATCTTTGAAAGTAGGGAGTAGGGAGTAGGGAGTAGGGAGTAGGGAAAGAAGAATTGGGAATGGGGAATTTTCATTGGTTATTCTCCGCGTCCCCGCGTCCCCCTCATCCCCCTGCCTCTACTAAGTTTCTAACATTTGCAAATTATGCAAGGTAGCATAAAGTCCACCTTGTTGTAGTAGTTCTTCGTGGCTTCCTTGTTCGATTAATTCTCCCCGCTTGAGAACAAAAATTCTGTCTACGTTGCGAATTGTAGACAGACGGTGAGCGATAATAATAGCGGTACGTCTAGCTAAAAGCTGACCTAATGCCTGTTGAACTAATGCCTCTGTTCCCACATCTAGGCTAGCGGTGGCCTCATCTAAAACCAAAACTTGAGGATCGCGAATAGCAGCACGGGCAAAGGCTAAAAGTTGCTTTTGACCACTCGAAATATTTGTACCCCGTTGTCTGAGTTGAGTGTTGTAACCTTGGGGTAATTCTTCAATAAACTGAGCAACATTAGTTTTCTCTGCGGCTTCTTGAATTTCTTCAAAAGTATAGCTATCCCCTAAAGTAATGTTACTTTTAACATCGCCAGCAAACAAAAAGCCTTCTTGTAAAATTACAGCTAAATAACGTCGCAGTTCTGCTTGTGGTAGTTCGCGGATATCCACACCATCTACAAGAATGCGCCCTTGGGTGGGTTCGTAGAGGCGACACAAAAGACGAATGATGGAACTTTTACCCGCACCTGTCGGCCCGACTAATGCGACTTTTTCACCAGGACGAATGATGAAATCTAGGTCTTTAATGACATAATCATCGTCTTTGTAGGCAAACCAAACGTGATCAAAGCGGATTTCTCCTAATTCCGGGGCCGCATTTAAATCTGGAGATTCTAACTCTGCCAGGATCTCATCTATGTAGCCGAATTTAGCATCAAATATCGAAAAACGAGTATTGGCGCGATCGCGTATTTCTATCGGTTCATCTAAAATATCGCTAACTCGTTCAATAGCAGTAAACCCAGCTTGAATGACGGTAAATTTTTCGGCAAACTCCCGCAAGGGGTCGAATAATCGCTGAGCATACAAAATAAATGCTGATAAAATTCCAAAAGTCAGATTTTTACCTAACAGCAACCATCCACCCATTCCCAAAACCGCTGCGATCGCAATCAAGCCAATCCATTCTAAGGTTGCTGAAACAGCTGAATCATAAAAAATTGTCCTATCTACCTCTTTGATATAGCGGTTATTGGTATTACGAAACAATTCTGCATTAAATTTTTCTCGCCGGAATAATTGTACAACATTGATACCAACAATGTTTTCTTGGATCTGGGAGTTTAAGGCAGAAAGTTCTTCCCGTGCTTTGTAATTTGCTTTGCGATACTCTTGTTGGAAGTAAATTATTACCCATGTAACTGGTAAAAGCATCACCAGCAATAAACAGGCAAGTTGCCACTGGATAGAAAACATCAAACCGATAATCACCAGCATGTAAAACAAATCGGATACAATGCCAATTGCGCCAGTGGAAAACACATCTCCTAAGACTTCCACATCGCTAGTGAGTCTGGTAATTAATTTACCTACAGGCGTTCTGTCAAAAAAACGTACTGCTAGAGATGTCACATGACCAAACAAATCTTGGCGAATTGCTGCGGTGACTTGTTGGCCTAGCTTTTGCACTAAATAACCCTGAAACCCTACTAGTATCAAACGTACCGTAATTGTGATCAATAATAATATTTCTAGGATTTGTAACCCTTGCCACAAAGGACGATTCCTTAGAAACTCATAGGTACTGGATTCATTACGGATTAATGATATAACCTGTCCAATCAACAGTGGTGGTAAAGCATTAGCTATAGCGATTGGCACTAATAAAACCATTGACAGCGCCAACAGTTTGCCACTACGACGACCGTAAGGTACTAGACGCAAAAATAACCGCCAGTCATTGTCACGCCGACGGTGTTGAGTGTAAGATTTTTTCAGAGATTGATAGATGCTCATAGTTAAGAGCATTATATTATTAATTTTTTCGATGGGAATAACACGCTTTTTTAAAGTAGCGTTTATGTTCCTTCTCTGATACCATGCCTGAGACAGAAACCGCAAGAGTGCGAGTAAAAGGGAACAGGAAACAGGGGAGAAATAACAAACACTCACTCATCACTCCCAATCTCCAGTCCCCAGTCCCACCGGGAGCGGGGGCCCCGAGTTCCCCAATCCCTACTCAGTCACAGATTGCATCTGCTTGAGAAAACTGTGCAGTTTTTCGCCTTCAATCACTTCTGTTTCCAAAAGTTGAGTGGCGATCGCTTCTAGCAATTCTCGATTCTGTTTGAGAATCTCTAAAGCTTGGGCGTGGGCTGTTTCCACAATTTCCTTGACTTCGCTATCAATGGCTTTGGCTGTGTCTTCACTCACCATCCGGCGGGGATTGGGCGCACCGTTGCCTAAAAACATTGCTTGCTGACCTTGCTGATAAGCCAATGGCCCCAAAACTTTGCTCATCCCATAGGTTGTTACCATTCTCTCAGCTAAATCGGTTGCTCGTTGCAAATCATTAGAGGCCCCAGTAGTAATACTGCCAAAGACGATTTCTTCAGCCGAACGTCCTCCCAACAAGGTAGCAATTTGACCCCGCAATTCTGCCTCATTCATCAAAAAGCGGTCTTCGGTTGGTAACTGCAAAGTATAACCTAATGCTGCCATACCACGGGGAATTATGGAGATTTTTTCCACGCGATCGCTACCTGGCATCGATGCCCCAACCATTGCATGACCAACTTCATGATAAGCAACAATCTTTTTCTCAGTATCGCTTAATACTCTGCTCTTTTTCTCTAAACCTGCGACTATCCGCTCAATAGCTTCGGCAAAGTCAGCTTGGGCGATGGTTTGACGTTGATTACGAGCTGCTAATAATGCAGCTTCATTCACCAAGTTGGCTAAATCTGCACCAGCAAAACCGGGAGTACGAGTGGCGATCGCTTTTAAGTTTACATCTTCGCCTAGTTTGACCTTTTGAGAGTGAATCTTGAGAATTGCTTCACGACCAGATAAATCGGGACGATCTACCAACACTTGACGGTCAAAGCGACCTGGACGCAACAAGGCAGGGTCAAGGGTTTCCGGCCGGTTGGTGGCTGCTAAGACAATCACCGTCGCATCTCCAGCCGCAAAACCATCCATCTCGGTCAATAACTGATTGAGAGTTTGTTCGCGTTCATCATTACCACCGTAGAAGCCATTGCTACTACGAGATTTACCAATCGCATCCAATTCATCGATGAACACAATACAGGGAGCCTGCTTTTTCGCCTGCTCAAACAAGTCGCGCACTCTCGAAGAACCCACACCAACAAACAGTTCTACAAATTCAGAACCAGAGATACTAAAGAATGGCACTCCAGCTTCCCCAGCTACGGCTTTAGCCAAAAGTGTTTTACCCGTACCTGGAGGGCCCACCAATAGCACACCTTTAGGAATCCTCGCTCCAATTTGCGTAAAGCGTGATGGAGTCTTAAGAAAATCTACGATTTCTACTAACTCGGTCTTAGCCTCTTCTACCCCAGCCACATCTGCAAAGGTAATTTTTGCTGATTCGCCTTCAACATAAACTTTAGCTTTACTCTTGCCAATCGAGAGAACACCTTGTTGACCACCGCCACGAGCGATAAAGAATTGCCAGATAGCGATAAAAATCAGTGGTGGGACAATCCAACCCAGCACAGTTGTAAACCAACTATTTTTGGGTGGAGGCGTAGCAGCAAACTCTACTCCTTTTGACTCCAGCAGTTTAGGCAACTCTAAATCAAAGATTGGCGTAGTTATAAATATTGGGCCAGGATCACCACTCTCGGTTTTTAATTGATAACGGATCTGGTTTTGACCAACAGAAACGCGGCTAACTTCCCCTTCCTGCACCTGATGAATAAACAAGCTATAAGGAACCCCAGCAGGCCCCGAAGCAAATAAGCTAGGCAAAAACAGATTTAAGAGCAGGAATAATCCTGATACCGCTAGCAATATGTTAGCAATCAGCCGAGAACGGGGTGGTTTAGGCTGTTCTTTTATTGTCATGTGTGTTACCAATCCTTGGAGTTAAAACTGTAGAAAACTTCGCTCATTAAGCAGCACTGAGCAGTGTGCTATATCGCTTCTAGCCAATCAAAAATTTGAGCTAACTGATCTAGCGTTACCAGCCCATACTGCCAGAGTGTCATGGCGATGAAGTTGGGGGTTTGTTCACAACGTCGTAAGGCGAAGGAAATTGCACCATCAGAAACACCTAACTCTTGTTGTAGAAAATTAATTAATTGCTTGGTAGCTTTCATAGGAATGTTAAATAAGATTACAAAAATTTTATTTTTTTATGACCAATAACTAGTCAAGGTCTTCAGTCTTCACTCTTAGTTTGGGAAATTTGTCTTGATGTCAATGATTTTTCTGTTTCTCATGCTTTTGGTTGCCAAGATGGCAGCTTTGTCTCATCTATGTAACTAAACTTAACAATTAAATTAATATATGTGAATATAAGTGTAAATACGGTTTACCGTACTTGACCAAAAATGCAACGAATTGTTATAGGAGAACCAATATGATAGTTACCTTACGTGACCCGGATATTCTCAGCTTACGAGTCGTGAAGCGTAAAGCCCCCAAGTATGAAGCACAAAACCAATAAGTTTTGTGCTTCATACGTCTTTTAAGTGGGGGATATAAGCGAGCAGGACAAATTTATTTGTGCGTCATGTTTATAAAGCGTGAATACGATTTATAATGTTAGCGGAGGTGATAAACA